>NZ_CP049239.1:600173-900259 GCF_015679985.1 Campylobacter concisus
AAGTATAAATTCTCAATCGCCGATATGAAATTTTATGACGAGAAAAATGGCAAATTTATACCATTTTTGCTGCCTGATTCGCTAAATGGCTTTTTTGGAAGCACATTTACAGAAGAGGATAAAAACAGACTTATAGAAGAGGCTAGAAGTGAAGTAAAAAAGATGAGCGTTCGTCTTATCTCACAGCTTCAAGGTAAGATACATAAATCGGCTCGCGACACGCTTGAAGCGATCGCAAAGAGCTTTGGGGCAAACAAGGTCGAATTTGTTTTTGATGATAACGATGAGCAGATAAATTCACAGCTAAATTTAGAAAATATCGCATAAATTTAAAGGAGAAAAAATGAGTTTTAATTCACAAGAGGTTACACAAACTCCAGGAAATAACACCGTCTTTCAAACTTGGGTTTTAAAAGATGATAAAAAGGCGTGCAAAGAGGGTTTTGCTAGGCTTTGCGCTTTGGTTATAAATTTAAACAAAACTGCAAAGGTTAGATTTGGCGCAGGTGAAAATGTAAACTGCGTCCTTGGCATCGGACACGATGCATGGAAAAAACTTGCTATAACAAAGAGCCTACCAAAAGAGCTTGTAAATTTTAAAGCGATTAAGGGCGACAAACACGAGGCCGTTAGCACAAAAGGTGATTTGCACATTCATATACGTGCGCTAAATGCGGCTGACTGCTTTGACATGGCGCAAAGTGTAAAAGATGTGCTATATAAATTTGCTGATCTTATTGACGAGGTGCAAGGCTTTAAATACCACGATGGCAGGGCGATCATAGGCTTTGTTGATGGCACTGAAAATCCTGATGGCGAGGATAGAGACCACTTTGCAAAAGTTGGCGACGAGGATGCTAAATTTAAGGGCGGAAGCTACGTTTTTGTGCAAAAATACTTTCATAAAATGCAAGAGTGGAACGCCACAAGTGTGAGTGAGCAAGAAAAGGTGATAGGCCGCTCAAAGCAGCTTGATATCGAGATGAGCGAGGATGAAAAGCCTAGCAACTCACATTCGGCTGCAGCTAATGTAGGCGACGATAAAAAGGTCGTGCGTGGCAATATGCCATTTACAGAAGGAAGCAAGAGTGGCACCTACTTTATCGCTTATGCAAGCACATTTTCGACCGTTGAACTTATGCTTAAAAAGATGTTCATAGGCGAACCAAAAGGTAACTCAGATAGACTACTTGACTTTAGCACACCTGTTACTGGTGCACTCTTTTTTGCGCCGACTATCGACATGCTAAGCGAGTACGAGGGTTAAATTTACAGTGGGGCGAAGCAAAAGCCCCTTTAAATATATAAGGAAAAAGATGCCAGAGTGGTTTATCTACGCAGCCCTTTCGGCTATATTTGCTGCACTCACTGCACTCTTTGCAAAGCTTGGCGTAAAGGACATCGACAGCGATTTTGCAACATTTATAAGAACGATTGTTGTTGTTTTTATGCTTGTTTTACTTCTAAGCGTGGCTAAAAAATGGCAGCCACTAAGCTCTCTAAGCCCAAAAAACTGGCTCTTTCTCATGCTTAGTGGCATAGCTACTGGACTATCTTGGCTCATGTATTTTAAAGCGATGCAAGTAGGCAAGGTTTATCAAGTGGCTTTGGTTGATAAATTTAGCGTTGTGCTTGCTATTATTTTGGCTGTCATCTTTCTTGGCGAGAGGCTAAATTTAAAAGAAATTTTAGCCATCTGTCTTATCGTGTCTGGCGTATTTTTACTTATTTTTAAATAAAATTTTCTGCATTATTCTTAAAGTATATTTTTAATTTTAATTTGTAATTAATCAAAAAGCTTCTAAAATTTGAACGATTTCATTTTGAAGGGAGAAATATGAAAAAAATCATTTTTTCAGCCATCATAGCTTGTGCGGCATTTGGTGCTAGTGTAAACTACACAGATGTTGTAAAAGATGTTTACGGTGATGCTAGCTCAACAAAAAGTATAGGCAGACTGCTACCAACCAATGCAGTTGAAATTTTACAAACAAGCGGTGACAGAGCGCAAATTAAAGTAAAAGGCTATCAAAATCCAGCCGTTAGCAACGTAGTTTATTTTGCTGATGGTGCTAGGATCATCTCAGTGGCATTTGCTAAAACTGCACCTTTTGACATCAAAGTCATAAAAGAGGGTAAAAACGGCAAATGGAATGAGGTAGAAACAACAGTTTTTGTTCAAAAAGATGGCTTTAGCACTGACGTAAACGCGATGTTTGCAAAAGCTGATAAGGTGTATAAAGAGAGCTGTGGTGTTTGCCATGCGTTGCCTCAAACTACGCACTTTAACGCAAACCAGTGGCCGTCACTTCTAAAATCAATGATCGGCAGAACCGCAATAGAGAAAAAAGACGAGTGGTTGGTTGTTGAATACCTTCAAAAACACTCATCTGACGTAAACCTAGGTAAATAAGCAAAACTTTTGTAGCGGCGAGTAAAAACAAATATTAAAGTTTAGCTTATTCAAAAGAAAACTTAAAAATGAAAGGGAGATAAGATGAACGAGAACAGACGAGAATTTCTAAAAAAAGGTGCAACAGCGATTGCAGCGACACCTTTGCTTTCAAGTGTAACAGCATCAAATTTATTTGCTGATAACGTAAAAAAGAGTGTTTTAAGAGATAGCGAGGTTATCACAGCCGCTCACTGGGGTATGTTAAAAGTAACAACCAAAAACGGCGTTGCAGTAAAGTCAGAGCCTATCCAAAAAACAAGTGAAATTTACAACCCACTTCAGTACTACACACCAGATATGATCTACAAAAGTCGCATCAAACGTCCAGCAGTAAGAAAGAGCTACCTTGAAAATCCAGATAATCCAAAACCAGAGCTTCGCGGCAAGGATGAGTGGGTTGAGGTGCCTTACGAAGAGGCGATCAAGCTAGTTGCAAGAGAGCTGAAAAAGACTAGAGCGCAAAAAGGTTTACAAAGCGTTTTTGCAGGCAGTTACGGCTGGAAGTCAAGCGGAAACGTACATAACTCAAGAATTTTGCTTCATAGATTTATGAACCTTAGTGGTGGCTTTGTTGGCTCGCTAGGAGATTACTCAACAGGTGCTAGCCAGATCATCATGCCTCACGTTGTTGGTAGTATCGAGGTCTATGAGCAGCAAACTAGCTGGCCAGTCGTGCTTGAAAACTCAAAAGTTGTAGTCATATGGGGTGCAAACCCGCTTGCAACACTTCGCATAGCTTGGACAGCGACTGATGAGCAGGGCTTTAAATACTTTGAAGAGCTAAAAAACAAAAAAGATATCAAAGTGATCATTATTGATCCTATCAAGAGTGACACAGCGCAATACTTTGATAACGCTCAGTGGATCGCCCCAGTGCCAAACACCGACACAGCGATGATGCTTGGTATGATGCACTACCTATATGAAAGTGGCAAGTATGATAAAAATTTCATTGAAACCTACACAACTGGTTTTGATAAATTTCTCCCATATCTACTTGGCAAGACTGACAACACTCCTAAAAATTTAAAGTGGGCAAGCAAAATTTGTGGTATCGATAAAGACGCTTTAAAAGAGCTAGCTGATACATTTGTCGCAAACCGCACGATGATAATGAGCGGTTGGGGTATGCAGCGCGCTCACCACGGAGAGCAACCACACTGGGCGATGGTGACACTAGCAGCTATGATCGGTCAGATAGGACTTCCGGGCGGAGGATTTGGCTTAAGCTATCACTACTCAAACGGTGGCGCACCAACATGCAAGGGTGCAGTCATCGGTGGCGTGAATAGTGCAAGCGTGGGTAAATTTAACGAAAAAGGCGAGTTTATTGGCACAGACACAGGCGAGTTTGACAAACGCGGTCGTTTCGTCGCAAAGGCAGCCGCAGCAGCAGGCACAGGCCAAAGCTGGCTACAAAAAGCAACCAACTATGCCTTCCCAGTAGCAAGGATTGCTGATGCGTTGCTACATCCTGGTAAAGTGATCGACCACGACGGCAAAAAGATCACCTATCCAGATATTGATTTTATCTACTGGGTCGGCGGCAACCCACTTGTGCACCACCAAGATACAAATACAAATTTAAAAGCGTGGAGAAAGCCAAGAACAGTTGTCGTACATGAATCATACTGGACACCGACAGCAAAAATGGCTGATATAGTATTTCCAGTCACTACAGAGTATGAGAGAAATGACATTACCATGACTGGCGATTACTCAAATATGAACATCGTGCCGATGAAACAAGTCGTTGAGAAATACCACGAGGCAAGAGATGACTACCAAATTTTCATCGATCTTTGCAAGGCTTATGCTAAAAATTTAGTCGTTGCCTACACAGATAACGGCAAGGATGAGTTTGACTGGATCAAAGAGTACTATGACGCAGCCTACGCTCAGGTCAAGGCTGTGCCAGAGCTAACTACTGATATGAAGCCATTTGAAGAGTTTTGGAATGAAAATAAGCCAGTTACATTTGCCTCATCTCAAGATAGCGATAGCTGGGTGAGATTTGGCGAATTTAGAGAAGATCCTGTACTAAATGCTCTTGGAACCCCAAGCGGTCTTATAGAAATTTACTCAGAGACTATCGAGAAAATGGGCTATGACGACTGCAAGGCGCACCCAATGTGGTTTGAGCCGATCGAGTGGCTAGGCATGAAAGATAAGCCAGCTAAATTCCACATGATAAGTGCTCACCCAACTGACCGCTTGCACTCACAGCTAAGTCAAACTTCACTTCGTGACAAATACGCTATCGCAAATCGCGAGCCTATCTGGATCAACGAAAAAGACGCAAAAGAGCTTGGCGTACAAAGTGGCGACTTGGTGCGTGTATTTAATGCACGTGGTGAGGTTTTAGCAGGTGCTCACGTGACTAAAAACATCAAAGAGGGCGTTGTAAAACTAGCTGAGGGCGCTTGGTATGACGGCTTTGATAGTGGAATTTGCAAAAACGGCGGTGCAAACGTGCTAACCATAGATATCCCAACAAGTAAGCTAGCAAACGGCAACATCAGCCACACAGCTCTTGTAAATATCGAGAAATATAAAGGTGGCGAGGCATTAAAGCTTACAGCTTTTGCTGAGCCAAAAATTTCTAAATAATATTAAAAGCAGGGGAGTCTTCTCCTGCTTTTGAACTTAAAATTTAAAACAAATCTTCTATTCACAAAAAGCTTAAATTTATATTTAAAGCCTATAGCTCTATAAATTTGTATTTTGCAATGGATGTTGAGGTGATGGGTATAATTTTTGTTAATTGTTAAATAAAAATTTCTAGATTTAAATGACCAGTTATATTAAATTTTTATAAAGTCTTTTTAAAAGCCAAGCTACCTGACTTTTAAAGACAAAATAATCACTAAAAAAACTCACTTTTTTACCTTAATAGATACAATTTTTGATTAATTATTTAAAAGTCGTTAAATGTAGTATAAAATTAATTTTAGTTTTAATTTTTTTTAGATAGATTAAACAGATTTTTATTTAAAGGAGGAAAGATGAAGTCCATAACTTCTAAAATAGCGATAATTATAATTTCGCTGCTTGTTATTTCGTTTGCTGCTATTTCAGCAGTCAGTTACTACACGGCTGAGAACAAGGTTATTCAGCTTGTTAGCCAAAATCAGGCGCAAATTTTAAAGGATGTCAAAACGGTCACAGATTCGTTCTTAAAAGACTATATTGACACAGTAAAAAAACTTGGGACAAGTATTCAAAAAGTCCAACATAGTGAAGATGAATTGTTAAAGACATTAACGCTAGAAAAAGATCGGTCAAATTCTGTAGTAGGCGATATTTATTTTGGTAGAGAAGTTGATGGAAATCATTTCCTAATTAACAATGTTAAATTAGTTCCTGAAAAGGATAATTACGACCCTCGTAAACGTGGCTGGTATATACAGGCAAAAGCTGCTAATCAGGCTATATATACCGAGCCTTATATAGATGCTATGAATAAGATTTTGGTTATGACATTTGCAGTGCCTGTATATGATGGTGGTAAATTTGTGGGTGTTACGGCGATAGATCTAAAAATAGACGCTCTAAGCAAAAAAATCCTTGATATGGGCAAGACTGAGTATGGTTACGTTTACGTTATGAATAAAGACGGCGTGATACTGATCCATTCAAATCCAGACATTGTCGGTAAGGCAGTTGAGTCTACACTATATCTCTCAAAACAATATTCAGAAAAGCAATTTGACGAAAACGGTCTTATTTCTTATGTTAACGACAAGGGCGAAAACGTAACTGCCAAAATTCTTCCTATAAACGATCAAGGTTGGCTAGCTGTTGCAGCTATTGGCGCTGATACATTCTCAAGCAATACTATGCCTTTACTAAAAGCCCAAGTGGTTTTGGCGATAGTTTTTATAGTCATACTTTCGGCTATCGTATTTACTCTTCTTAAAAAATCTCTTAGCCCTATTAGGACTATTCAAACCAAGCTTGAAGACGCGTTTAAATTTATCACCTACGAAACCCCTAACGCTCCGGAAAAGCTAGTAGTAACTACGCAAGACGAATTCGGCAGAATGAGCGAATCTATTAACGAAAATATAGAAAAAGTCCTTAACGGCGTTAAAAAAGACAGCGCCCTAATAGACGAGATGAACGGTATAGCAAATCTTATGATAAGAGGCCACATGGGAGCTAAGATCAACTCCGTCCCTAATAATCCGGCTTTGGTTCAGTTAAAAGATCTGCTAAATAAATTCTTTGCATCAATTTCTGAAAATTTAAAAGGCATAGCCGTAGTTTTAGCTTCTTATAATAAAAACGACTACACTCCTAGACTAGAGCTAAAACCGGAGCTTGAAAGCGATCTAAGAGATATGATAGTAGGCCTTCAAAGCGCGGGAGACGCCGTAAGCAATATGCTAAGGGAAAATTTAAAAGAAGCTCAGGTTCTAGAAGAAAAAGCTAAAATCCTAGCAGAATCTATGAGAACCCTAACCGACGGAGCCCATAAGCAAGCAGACTCCATCCAAGAAAGCGCGGCTGCTATAGAAGAGATGAGTAGTTCTATGAACGCCATTAGCCAAAAAGCTAGCGACGTAACAAGACAAAGCGAAGAGATTAAAAACATCATCGTTATTATTAGAGATATTGCAGATCAAACTAACCTACTTGCTCTAAACGCGGCTATCGAGGCAGCACGTGCTGGTGAGCATGGACGAGGATTTGCTGTAGTTGCGGATGAGGTTAGAAAACTAGCTGAGCGAACTCAAAAATCACTTGGTGAGATCGAAGCTAATGCAAATGTTCTAGCTCAAAGTATCAATGAGATGAGTGAGAGCATCAGAGAGCAAAGCGAAGGCATAAATATGATAAATCAAAGTGTAAGTCAGATCGACAGTATTACAAAACAAAATATTGATATTGTTGGTACAACAAACGAAATTACTGATCAAATAGACGATATGGCTAAGACAATAGTAGCTGATGTTAAAAAGAATAAATTTTAACCTTATAGCTTAACACCTAAAATTTTATTAATATTTCATCCTCAAAATTTGAGGATGAAAATAACTCCTTTTTATCTCTAATCTTAAAATTATTTTTTGTTTTATAAATATAATAAAATTTTTAAAAATTATCTAATTTTTATAGCTTTATAGTGATATTGCTAGTTAAATTTTTATAGATTATGTTTGTCATAATGTAATGAAAATTATTAGAATTTATCCTTTCAATTATTGCTATTTCAGTAAGGAGATAAAATTTTTAATAATACTTTATGTTACTTTTTTACTCAAATATTTAAAAACAATTTTACTTTGTTTTCTTTAGCTTTTTGATAACTACTCTAAAATTTTTAAATTTTATTAAATAGTATTTTCTTTTAAAATCGTGCTTTGTAAGAAAATTAATATTTTTATGTAGAAAAATATTTACATTTTTGGCTTAAGTTTTTTGAAATTTTTGTAAATGTAAATCAGTTGTAAATAAGTTTTGCAAGGTTAATATCAATTAAATTTGTTTTAAATCTTTAAAGGAGAAAGAATGAATCGACGAGAATTCATAAAAAGTGCTGCGGCTAGTGCTGCTTGTGCTAGTGCCGGTATAGCCGTACCAAGCTCACTAAGTGCAGCAAGCGAAGCCGAAAAAGGCTGGCGCTGGGATAAGGCCGCTTGTAGGTTTTGTGGGACAGGCTGTGGCATCATGGTCGCTACAAAAGAGGGCAAGATAGTAGCTGTAAAAGGAGATCCAGAGGCACCGGTAAACCGCGGTCTAAACTGTATCAAAGGTTACTTTAATGCCAAGATCATGTACGGCGAGGATAGGATCACTCATCCGCTTTTGCGTGTAAATGAAAAAGGTGAATTTGATAAAAAAGGTAAATTTAAGCAAGTAAGCTGGAAGCAAGCATTTGATGTTATGGAGGCTCAGTTTAGAAAAGCATATGATGAGCTAGGACCTCATGGTATCGGAGTTTTAGGCTCTGGTCAATATACAATTCCAGAAGGTTACGCTGCTGTTAAACTTATAAAAGGTGGCTTTAGAAGCAATAGTATCGATCCAAACGCAAGACACTGCATGGCAAGCGCGGTTGTTGGCTTTATGCAAGTTTTTGGTATAGACGAGCCATCAGGCTGTTTTGATGATATCGAACTAACTGATACTATCGTGGCATGGGGCGCAAATATGGCTGAGATGCACCCGATCCTTTGGGCACGCGTAAGCGATAGAAAGCTTAGCGATCCTGATAGAGTAAAGGTTGTAAATTTAAGCACTTACTCAACTAGAACATCAAATTTGGCTGATATAGAGATTATCTTTACTCCGTCATCTGACCTTGCTATCTGGAACTACATCGCTCGTGAGATAGTTTATAACCACCCAGAGATGATCGATGAAGAATTTGTTAAAAAACACTGTGTATTTACAACTGGTCCAGCCGATATCGGATATGGTCTTCGTCCAGACATTAATCATAAAAAATATGCTCCAAGCGAGCTAGACACTGCTGCTACTGAGAAGTCAAAGGTGCTAAGCGAGGCTGAGGGTGTTACGCTTGCATATCTTGGACTAAAAGCTGGCGATACGCTAGAAAATAAAAATGCTGCAAAATCTGGCGCACATTGGCAAATAACATTTGAAGAGTTTAAAAAAGCTCTTGCACCTTACACACTTGACTTTACAGCAAAGGTGGCAAAGGGCGATCCAAATGAAGATATAGAAGAATTTAAGAAAAAGCTAAAGGCACTTGCTGATCTTTACATCGAGAAAAACCGCAAAGTCGTAAGTTTTTGGACGATGGGCTTTAATCAACACCAACGTGGTACATGGGTAAATGAGCAAGCTTATATGGTGCATTTCTTACTTGGTAAGCAAGCACTTCCAGGCTCAGGAGCATTTTCTTTAACCGGTCAACCAAGTGCGTGTGGAACTGCAAGAGAGGTTGGAACATTTGTTCACCGCTTGCCAGCTGATATGGTTATTGAGAATCCAAAACATAGAGAGATAACTGAAAAAATTTGGAAACTTCCTGCTGGAACACTAAGTGGCGTACTCGCTTCTCACTACGTAAAAATGATGCGTGATCTTGAAGATGGTAAGGTTAAATTTATATGGGTTCAAGTAAATAATCCGTGGCAAAATACTGCAAACGCAAACCACTGGATCAAAGCAGCTCGTGAGATGGATAACTTCATCGTTGTAAGCGATCCTTATCCAGGAATTTCTGCAAAAGTTGCTGACCTTATCCTCCCAACTGCGATGATCTATGAAAAATGGGGCGCATACGGTAACGCCGAGAGAAGAACACAACACTGGAGACAGCAAGTACTTCCGGTTGGCGAAGCGATGCCTGATATTTGGCAAATGATGGAGTTTAGTAAACGCTTTAAGCTAAAAGATGTTTGGGGTGAGAAAAAAGTAAATGATAAAGTGACACTTCCAAATGTGCTTGAAGAGGCAAAAGCTATGGGGTATAGCGAAGAAGATACGTTATTTGACGTACTTTTTGCTAACGAAGAGGCTAAGAAATTTAGTGCAAACGATCCGATCATAGAAAACTACGACAATACAGAAGTATTTGGCGATAGCAGAAAAGTGATCGGCTCAGATGGTAAAGAATTTAAAGGATATGGATTTTTCGTCCATAAATATCTTTGGGAAGAGTATAGAAAATTTGGCGTTGGACACGGCCACGACCTAGCAGACTTTGATACTTACCACAGAGTAAGAGGTCTTAGATGGCCAGTAGTTGATGGCAAAGAGACTCAGTGGAGATTTAATACTAAATTTGACCCATACGCTAAAAAAGCTGCCCCAAATGAGAAATTTGCATTCTATGGCAACAAAAACGCAGCCCTTCCAACAGGCGATCTAAAAGGCGTTACAAATAAAGATAAAACATCTCTTGCAAACAAAGCAAAAATTTTCTTCCGCCCTTATATGGATCCATGCGAGATGCCAAGCAAAGAGTATCCGTTCTGGCTATGTACTGGCCGTGTTCTAGAACACTGGCACTCAGGCACTATGACCATGCGTGTTCCTGAACTTTATAGGGCTGTTCCAGAGGCACTTTGCTATATGCATGAAGATGATGCTAAAAATCTTGGCGTAATGCAAAATGAGATCGTTTGGGTCGAATCACGCCGTGGCAAGGTAAAAGCAAGAGTTGATCTAAAAGGTAGAAATAAGCCACCAGTAGGTCTTATTTATGTGCCTTGGTTTGATGAAAATGTATTTATCAATAAAGTCACACTAGATGCTACTTGCCCAATCTCAAAAGAGACTGATTATAAAAAGTGTGCGGTTAAAATTTACAAAGCATAGGTGAGTGATATGGGATTTTCAAGTAGGCGAGAGGCTTTAAAATTTGGAGCAAAAGTAGCGCTTTTAGCTCTTGGCGGAGGCTTTGTTTGGTCGCTTAGTGCCAAGGCTTCGCCACTTATGCTTCTTAGGCCTCCTGGTGCAAAGGAAGAGAAGCAATTTTTACAAAGCTGCATTAGGTGTGGACTTTGCGTAGAGGCTTGTCCATTTGATACGCTAAAGCTCTCATCGCTAGAAGATGGCATAAGCATTGGAACGCCTTATTTTGAGCCTAGAAAAATTCCTTGCTATATGTGTGAAAATATCCCTTGTGTGCCAGCCTGTCCGACTGGAGCTTTGGACGTAAATTTAGTAAGCACAAAAGGTAAGCTTGACATAAATAAGGCCAAAATGGGCGTTGCGGTGGTCGATATGAAAAACTGCGTGGCGCACTGGGGCATACAGTGCGATGCTTGTTACAGGGCTTGTCCTCTTTTGGATAAAGCCTTATATCTTGAGTATCGCCGCAACGAAAGGACACAAAAGCATGCCTTTTTGCTTCCAGTGGTCGATAGCGACATCTGCACCGGATGTGGCCTATGCGAGCGAGCCTGTATCACTAAAAAAGCGGCCATTACCGTGCTAAATCGTGACGCGGTGCTTGGCAAAGTAGGCGATAACTACGTCAAAGGCTGGATAAAAGAAGATGAAAGACGCATAGACGATGCAGACAGTAAAATAAAGCTTGACATTAAAAAAGCGACTGATTATCTAAATGGTGGTGAGCTATGAAATTTTTAATCTTAAGACGAATAACTCAAATTTCTATCCTAGCGCTATTTATCCTAGGAAATTTTTATGGAGTTAAGATACTTAGCGGAAATTTAAGTTCATCTTTGCTTTTTGGAAAAATTCCACTAAGCGATCCATTTGCTTTGGTCCAAATTTTACTTGCAAGCTTTAGTGCTGGCATAAATGCAATTATTGGAGCTGGCATTATCTTGGCGTTTTACGCGCTAGTTGCTCCAAGAGTGTTTTGTTCGTGGATATGCCCAATAAATTTACTAACCGATATCGCTTTTAAACTAAGAGAAAAATTTGGCTTTAAGGGCGAAAAAGTCTTAAATGTGAGTAAAAATTTACGTTATTACTTGCTGGCTCTTGCTCTTATATTAAGCCTTGCTTTATCTTATCCAGTATTTGAGAGCGTTAGCTATATTGGCATTATTCAGCGTGGCATTATTTACGGCTCAGCTAGTGCTTTAGGCATAGCGGTTGCGATCATTGCTTTTGATATGTTTGTGTTAAAGCGTGGCATTTGCTCGCACGTTTGTCCACTTGGTGCCTTTTATGCCATCATCTCAAAATTTGCCCTAATTAGAGTAAAACATGATGCCCAGGCTTGTACAAAATGTATGAAATGTAAGCTTATTTGTCCAGAGATGCAAGTGCTTGATATGATCGGTAAAGAGAGCCGCTCGGTAAGCTCAAGCGAGTGCATAAGCTGTGGCAGGTGCATTGATGTTTGTGGAGACGGGGCTTTGAAATTTAGTATTAGAAATTTAAGGAGAGAAAAATGAAAATAAAAATAATGATGCTTGGAGGATTGTGCGCTGCGTTTTTTGCGGCATGTGCTTTTAATAATCCAAGCATTAGTGATTCGCAAATCGGCTTTAGAAATATCGATTTGCTAGACGATAAAGACGTTGTATTAAAAGATGTGAACTACACAAAAGAGCCAGCTGGTATGTCAAAGAAATTTGATAGGTCTTTTGAAAATGCACCGCCATTTATCCCACACGATACTGAGGGTTTAGTGCCTATCACAAAGGATATGAATATGTGCGTAACCTGCCATATGCCTGAGTTTGCAAAAGATAGTGGAGCAACACCGATACCATCATCTCACCTTTATGACATCAGAAATAAAAAAGATCTTGCAGGCAAGCTTGATGATGAAAGATATAACTGCACAACATGCCACGTTGAGCAACAAACTGGCTTAACTCAGCTAGTCGGTAATAAATTTAAGCCTGACTTTAGAGATAAAAACGGTACTCATAAGTCAAACTTGCTAGATGTTTTAAACGATGGTGTTAAATAATGCAAAGCAGGCGAGAGCTTTTTAGTAAAATTTTGGGGGCAAAATCTGCTCCCAAATTTATAACTCCGCCTTTTTTTAACGGAGAGTTTGACTGCGATAGATGCGATGCTATCTGCGTAAATGCTTGTGAAAAAGAGCTTCTTAGCTTTGAAAATGAAAGAGTAATTTTTAAAGTTAAAAAGCTGGGCTGTGACTTTTGCGAAGAGTGCGCAAAGGCTTGTGAGAGTCTTGGTAAGAAGACATTAAGCCTAAGCTCACCAAAGAGTATAAATGCAAAAGTTAGCATCGATGTTTCTAGCTGTCTAGCGTGGAACGATACGATCTGCTACAACTGCCTTGATGCTTGCAAATTTAAAGCAGTCGAATTTCTTGGCGTTTTTCGTCCTATTGTTAATCAAAACTGCGTAAGTTGCGGCGAGTGCTTTGATGTTTGCTTTAAAAATTCACTTCAAATGGAGGCCTTATGAGAGCTTTGTTTTTTATTTTTTGTCTATTAAATTTTATCTTTGCAAGCGAGATCACCACTCCATATAAGCAAATAGAGGCTAGTGCAAATGTGCTAAGCACAACGCTAATAAATGGCAAACTCTTTATCGCGACTGATGGAGGGACGGTTGAAATTTATGATCCTAAAGAGTCTAAATTTGAAGAGATCATCAAAATGGATGATATAAAAACCTACGTTAGTGATCACGAAAGACCAAAAATTTTAAGTATTGATGAAATTGATGGCAAAACTCTTATACTTAGCGAAGGTGATTACGCTACAAAGGTGCTTCATCTAAGAGAAAATGGACAGATGAGAAGCATAAAAATGGATAATCAAGCGATAAAAAAGGCATTGTTTTTAGATGATGAGCATGTTGCACTTGCTTCAATTAGCAATGAAATTTATTTTTTAAACCTAAAAAGTGGCGAAATTTATGATAGCTTTAAAATTTCAATCGCGATGCTTTCAGATATGGAGATAAGCGAAGATAGAAGCACGCTAGCTATCGCTTGCGAGAGTGGGAAGGTCTACTTTTATAACATAAAAGCTAAAAAAATGGATCAAATTTTAGATATTCATACAGATAATATCTACGACATCTCATATAAAAATGGAGTCATGATCAGCGGAGGCACCGACAGGATCGTGGGGATATTTTCAGCTGGAAGCCTAAAAAAGATAAATACTGGCTTTTTGGTCTATGGCGTCGGCCTTAGCGATGATGGTAGAGTGGCGGCCTATATGAGCGATGAGATGAGCGATGTAAATTTAGTTGATAGCAAAAGCTTAGAAAATATCGCAATGCTAAAAACTGGACAAAGTACGATAAATAGCATAGTTTTTATAAGCGATAATGAAGTTGTAACTTCAGCCTATGAGAATAAAATTTTGTTTTGGAGAATTAAATGAATATTTCAAGTTTAATAGTTTATACGGACAATAAAAATGAAAGTGTAAAAAATGAGATAAAAAAGCTAAAAGAGTGTGAAATAATAACTGACGCAGACGATAGAATCGTGGTGGTAGTTAGCTCAGATAGCATTGAAGATGAGATAAAAAATTTTAAAAAGATAGAAGCTATCAGCGGAGTAGTGAGCGTTGCGATGGTTTATAGCTACCAAGAAGATGCCGAAGAAAATAGGAAAAAACTAGAAGAAAATGGCAAGATAAGTGAAATTTTAACAAGTGATGAGGTAAAGGCTGAAGATATTACTTATGGTGGCAGCGTACATCATAGAGTGAAATAGTAAAATAAATTTCTAGCTTTTGTACTGTGATTAAAATTTATAGTGCAAAAGCCTACCTTTCATATAGATCTTCTTAATAAATTCGTTGCTAGTACTGCTTATATTTAATCAATCTTATTTGGCTTGTAGATTTAAATTTATGTTCAAGGGTTAATAGATTTCGGGTGAAAAAAATTACTCAGCAAGCATTAAAATCAAAAGTTATAGTAAGTGAATTAAATTTAGTTTAGAAGATCTTGAGATGATATTTGCATAAAGAATTTTAGTAGGTCAGTTTTGGCTTACTAAATTTTCTAGCCTAAGGTCTATCTTTGATCAAATTTAATAAATTTTCTCCAATGTTTTCATTTGTTAGATTTGAAATTTCTTTATAAAAATTTCCTTTTTTGTCTATTAAATATATTGAAGAGCTGTGAGCAACAGAGTAGCCCATGGCTGAGTTTTCAAGACGGACTTTTTGAAATTTTACACCATAGGTTTTTGCCACTTCTTTTAAGGCGTTTAGTTTTAATCCATCGGCATCTTTGTAGAAATTTTTTGCCATTAGAGTTAAATTTTCAGGAGTGTCGCGTTCAGGATCAAGCGTAATAAAAAGTAACTCAAAGTCATCTCTTTTTAGTTTATTTAGCTCATCACCAATCAAAGAGAGCGCAGTAGGGCAGACATCGGGGCAAAAAAGATAACCAAAATATATAACTTTGTACTTTCCGTCGTAATTTTTAAGACTTACTTCACCATTTTGTGAAAGTGCCTTAAAATCATACTTGTTTGGCTTGATCAGCAAAAGTGCAACACCTATACAAATTAAGATTATTGTTAAGCCCCAAAATGCCTTTTTCATCATTACCCTCTATAATTTTAGATCAAGATCTACAAAAAAACCAGTTTCTTTTTCGTCATCAAGTACTTTAAATCTATATCTCATAAGCTCGACAACACAAGCGCTTAGCACTACTTGAGCAGTTAAGTTATCGCCTCTTGGCTCAAGTCTTGCTTTGATCGATCCCATATTCATATTTATGCCGTCTATCTCAAGACTAGGATTTTTTAGCCCTAAATTTTTACCATTAATGATTTTAAAGCTAAAAGGTCTCATAGCATAAATAGGTCTTGGCGAGATATCTATTTTTAGCTTTACGCCTTTAAATTCCATCTCACAAGATTTATTGTTTAGATCACATTTTAAAGGATCTAGCGATGTATTTACATCGGCAAATTCAGGTGGATCTTCTTTGCTTGTAGTCATAAGCTTATAGCCTATCGAAAAAGCACCTAAAACAATAAAGATAAATGAAAAAATAATTATGATTTTTTTCATTATTTAAAGTTTTTAGTTACTCCGATATTATCAAGCTTTATGCTCTCGCCATTGCTAAATTTTAGCTCTAAATCAACTTTATCACCATCTTTTAATGGTTTATTTAGATCCATAAGCATAATGTGTAAACCGCCAGGAGCTAGTTTTGTTTCACCATTTTTTGGGATCACTGCATCTTCGATTTGAACCATAGCCATCATACCATCATTCATTTTGTGTGTATGAATTTCTGTGCTTTTGCAAACGCTTGAGTGAGCGCCAATAAGCTTTACATCAGAATTTGAAGCATTTTTTATATTCATAAAAATTGCACTATTGTTTGTGCCAGGTTTTGTATCTCTAGCTCTAACATTTTCTAGGCTGATATCAGCCGCCATAAGAGCAGAAGCTGCAAGCATCGCACTAAAAACGATTTTTTTCATATTTTTCCTTTGTGATAAAATTAATAATGGTTTTCACATTATACATTTAGAACTACTTAATTTACCTTTAAAATCTAAAAATATAAATTTTTTAGGATATAATTACAGACTAAATTTTACTTTTTGGGATATTCCACTTGAAAAAAATTATATTTTTCTTCATCGCGTTATCGCCTTGTCTTTTTGCCCAAAATTACGAAGAAATTTACTTAAAAAATGGCTCAGCTGCTGTTATTGATGCCATCGAAAAAAATATTTTAAGTAAGGATTACTGGCTAAAAAAGCTTGAGGGCAAGGATGTAAGATATGGATATTATGACAATGAGATACTTCTAAGTGTAGTTGATAAAACTAAAAAGAAGCTTGAAGTGATCTCTTATAATGGCGGCATTACAAAAAAGCTTTTTAGCTCAAGCGTTATAGTTGGCAAAAATGGCGATAAGCTTCTTGAAGGCGATCTAAAAACACCGGTTGGAGTGTATCAACTTACACGTAGATTTACGCCAAACGATAGATATCTTGGCCCACTTGCATTTTCGCTTTCATACCCAAATTTGCTTGATAAACTTGCAAAGCGAAATGGTGGTGGCATTTGGATACATGGCTACCCGCTTGATGGTCAAAGGACAGACGAGCTAAAAACAAAAGGCTGCGTGGCTATGCAAAATGATACTTTGATGAAATTTGATGATGTAGTGGATCACAAAAAAACACTTGCATTTATCTACGAAGATAAGCGTCCAGAAGCTAGTGCAAAAGATATTGCAGTGATCATTTCTGGACTTTTGGGCTGGAAAAAGACCTGGAGTGAGAGCGACATTGAAAACTATCTTAAATTTTACGATAAAAACTTTGAGCGATACGATGGTATGAGCTTGGAAAAATTTAAAAGTATGAAGCGGGCTATTTTTTCTAAAAAAGAGAAAAAACGCATTAGTTTTTCAAATTTTCTCATCACACCTTATCCAAATCTTAAAAATGATAGGCTTTTTCGTGTGAGTTTTTATGAGGATTATGTTTCAGATACGCACAAATTTGCTGGGCAAAAGACGCTTTATGTGAAGCTTTATAACGATGATATGAAAATTTTTATAGAGGAGTAAAAGTGGAAAAATCTCAAGAAGTAAAAGAAAAAATCGAGAAAATTTTAGAGGCAAGAGCTGCTTTTTTTGCTGAGCTTGACCGCCAAGTTCCAAAGAAAAATGGTACTGATGTTTTTGATTTTAGCAAAGTAAAAGAGGCTGATCTGAAAGAAATTTACGCCAAGTTTTATGCATTTGATTACAACGTAAGAAAACTTTTACCGGATGTTTATACTGCTTTTAATGTGAATTTTAATGTCTGAAATACGCCTAAATAAAGCTTCATATATTCATAACCTCACTCAAATTTGTGCTAAAGCTGGCGGCAAAGAGAAAGTAATAGTTGTATTAAAAGACAATGCTTATGGCCATGGCGCAAGGCTTATTGCAAATGAGGCTAAAAAATTTGGCATAGAAATTTGTGCTGTAAAAAGCGAGTTTGAGGCAAATGAAATTTCTGACATATTTGAAAATATTCTCATTCTCTCACATATCCCAACCGGAAATGAAAGTAGTAAATTTATCTACGCGATAAACGATATAGAGGCACTTTTAAAGATAAAAGATGGCTTAAAAATCAACCTTGCAATCGATACTGGCATGCATAGAAATGGGCTTGATATTAGTGAGCTTGATTACGCGTTTGAAATTTTGACAAGAAGGAATTTAGAGCTTCTTGGAGCTTATACACATTTTCGTGCAAGTGATGAGCTAAATGCTGATTATTTTGTGCAAAGAGAAAATTTTAGGGCTGCAAAAGAGAAAATTTTAGCTCTTTGCGATGAGTTTGGTATAAAAAAACCGATCTTTCACTCTCACAACTCAGCCGCGCTTGAAAGAGCAAGTGAAATCGATGATGATATGGTGCGTATTGGCATCGCTCAGTATGGATACGCTCAGTTTGGTGATAGTTTGGGATTAAAGCCAGTACTTTCGCTATGGGCAAGAAGAGTTAGTAGGCGTATTTTAAAAAGTGGTCAAAGTGTTGGATATGGTGCTAAATTTAGCGCAAAAGAAGATATAAATGTAGCCACTTATGATCTTGGATATGGTGATGGATTGCTAAGATACAATGGCTGTGGTGAGTTAAGACTTGCTAATAACGAGCCAATACTGGGCAAAATTTCTATGGATAGTTTTAGCTGTAAAGATAGTGGCGAGTGGGTCTGTGTCTTTGAGGATGCAAATGTTTGGGCGAAATTTTTTGATACGATAAGTTATGACATCTTAGTAAAACTCTCGCCAAACATCACTAGGAAATTTATATAAAGGCAATATATGAAAAAGATCATTTTATTAGCTCTTGCTAGCCTTGCTTTTGGTGTGCAAGAGAGTGAGTTTAAAGTTTATGAGCAAATACTAAATCAGCTTGATACCAAGCAGATCCCAGCTTTTGTCGTCCAAACCGCAAAGCCAAATTTACCAAGCAGGGTCGATGAGATGATCACGCTAAAAGATGTAAGTAGTAGCGGGCTAAACATACATGGCGAGTTTATTTTAAACGAGACTAAGACAAAGAAGCTAAAAGGCTACAACAAAGCTCAAATTTTAGCTTTAAAAGATGAGTTTTATAAAAATGGAAAAGATGCGCTTTGTAACTCAGGCATGGCTAGAGCTGTGCTAAATCGTGGTATCACACTAAGTGGTAGTTATGGCTTTGAGGGCAGGCATTTTTTTGATATAAATTTGGATAAAAGTAGTTGCGAGTAGCACTTTTTTTACTATTTTTTTGCTCGCTTGCTTTGGCTATTACGCCAGATATGGCAGCAAAAAATCACGCAACTTACTACAAAAAAAAGCTTCCATTTATCTGCACACCAACACTTATGCTTAACGATATCCTAAATGTCGGCGATACGCTCGTTTATAGATATGCCATCAAACACGCAAGAAAGCAAGAGATCAAAAGGCTTGAAGAGAAAGAGCTTTTAGAATTTATCGAAGCTATCAAAAAAGAGAATTTACGAACTGCTTGCAAAGATAAAGAGATCTTAAATATGCTGAGTATAGGTGTTACCTTGGACGAGCTTTTTTATTCAGAAAATGGTGAGCTGATCTTTGAGTACACTATAGAAGATCGCGACTGCAAGAAATTGCAGTGAAATTTGGAGTTAAATTTCGGTTTTTTGGTTACAAATTTGATCCTTTACAATTTTAAAATTCTATTTACTCACAAGAATCGACTACTAAAATTTGATTTCGCTTGCTGATTGTCTCAAATTTTAGATCCGAAATTACTCGCTCATAAAATTTAAAATTTCTTGTAAATGTCTAAATTTAAAGCCAAAAAAGATGGTAAAAAGAAGAAATTTAGCCCAAATTTAACTAAGGACTAAATTTTTACATGCCTCTTTTTATCTCTTGTTCAAGTCTTTCAAGCTCAGCAATCCTATCGCTAGTGCTTGGATGCGTTCTAAAAAGTACGCCAAGCTTGTTAGTTAGCGAGCCAAATGGATTTACGATAAACATATGAGCACTTTGCTCGCTTGCGTTTTGCATAACGTAAGAATTTGAGTAGCTCTCAAGCTTTCTTAGAGCGCTTGCAAGCCACTCTGGGTGTCCTGTTAGATAGGCTGCGCCTTTGTCCGCCTTGTACTCGCGCTCCCTTGAGATCGCCATTTGGATGATTGTGGCAGCTATTGGCATGAGTATAGCAAGTGCTAGCATAACGATGGCATTACCGCCACCTCTTCTTGAACCGCTGCTTTGCCCAGCAATACCACCAATCTTAGCAAAATTTGCAAGCATTGCGATAGCGCCAGCTAGTATGGCAGCGATTGAGCCAGTTAGGATGTCGTAATGCCTTACGTGGCTTAGCTCGTGAGCTAGCACACCCTCGATCTCGTTTTCATTTAAAATTTTTAAAAGCCCCTCGGTTACTGCAACGGCTGCATGGCTTGGGTTTCTGCCCGTGGCAAAGGCATTTGGTACCTCTTCTGGTATGATGTAAATTTTTGGCATAGGCAAATTTGCCTTTTGTGTGAGACGAGATACGATCTCATAAAGCCCGTGAGCGTTACTCTCATCGACTGGGATAGCGTTATATCTTTTAAGCACCAGAGTACCACTAAAAAAATATGAAAAGATATTTGTGCCAGTTGCTATCAAAAGGGCGATCATCATGCCATGCTCACCGCCAATATATCCGCCAACAGCGATAAAAATCAGCATTAAAGTAACCATTAAAAAAGCAGTTTTAAAAATTTCCATCTTTGTCCTTATTCTTTTATAGCATTTGGCAAGATTGCGGCGTCTATGTTAAATTTTGCAAGCTGTGCTAGCTCGCTTTCATCTTTTATCAAAACAGCTATAAGTGCGTCAAATAGATAACTCTCAGCTATCTTTGCTAAATCTTTTGCAGTGTCAATATCTGCGATAATAAATTTTGCTCCAGCCGCGTTTGCAATGATAGCTTCGTTTATGTCATTTGTGATGATGCTAAAGTTTGCTCCAGCTTCTAGCGCTTTTTTTATCAAATTTCTATCAAATTTAAAGAGATTTTGCCTGCCGTTTGAAATTTCATCTTCGCTTTTGCAAAGAAATAGCAGCTCAAATTTTATCAGCTCATCACCCAAAATTTTCATCTCTTACCCTTTATGCACTCTTTACAGATGTATTTTCCGTCCCTTAGCACCATTTGGTCGATGTCGCTAAAGACACCGCATTTGCTGCACTCCTCGAAGTTGCTGGTGCTTATCTTGTCGCTTTTTTTTCTATTTTTAAAAAATATGATGTAAATCGCAACCAAAATCGCTACAAAAAGCAAGTATTTCAACGTATCTCCTCTTGGTTTTTGAGATTAAAATATATGTAGTTTCTATTTTTATCATTATAAATTTGCGCATCTATGCCTGAAATTTCATCCATGACACTAGAGCCTTTATAGATGAGAAATTTAGTATTTTCATCGTAAAACCCCTCGCAAATTTTTATAAGCTCTTTTGTCTTGCTAAGCGCCCTTGAGGTGATGAGATCAGCCGTAAATTTATCTGCAAGCTCGATCTTTTGGCTATGAACTTCTAAATTTTGCAAGCCAAGCTCGATCTTAGCATAGCTTAGAAATGATGACTTTTTGGCTATCGGCTCAAAAAGGTGCCACTTAGTGCGCGGCATCGCAAGGGCTAAAAATATCGCCGGAAAGCCAGCCCCACTGCCCACATCGATCGCCGTTTTGGCACTTAGCTCAAAAATTTCAAGCGGTCTAATGCTATCAAGCACTTGCTCGCTTATGTCTTTATAATTGCTTAAGCTATGAACCTTGTTAAATTTAGCAAAAATTTGAGCGTAAGCCTTTACTTTTTCGTCAAATTCTGCCGGCAAGCAAAGCTCATTTTTCATCACAAGATGTGCCCCATTTGCTCTTTTTTTACTTTCAAATAGCCTTCGTTAAATTTATTTGGTTTTATGACGATAGGCACGCGTTTTACGATCTTTACAGAGCTTAGTCCGTGAAGTTTTAATGGGTTATTTGTGAGTAAATTTATCTCTTTTATGCCGTAGTGATTTAGGATAAAATCAACCACCTCATAAGTCCTCTCATCAGCCTTAAAACCTAGCTGGTGATTGGCCTCAATGGTATCAAAGCCCTTATCTTGCAGGCTGTAAGCGTTTATCTTGTTTAAAAGTCCGATATTTCTGCCTTCTTGACGTAAGTAGATGACCATGCCGCCATTTTCTTCGATATATTTTAGGCTCGCTTCAAGCTGGTCGCGGCAGTCGCACTTTAGGCTCCCGATCGCATCGCCAGTTAGGCATTCGGAGTGAATTCTAAGATTTACCACCTCGCTTAAAGGCTCTTTGTAGATCACGAGGTGCTCTTTTGCCCCTTCTTTGAAGGCTTGAACATTATAAGTGCCAAATCTTGATGGTAGATTTGCCGTGTTTGAAATTTCTATTTTCATTTTAAATTTACTCCAACTGTGCTAAACTAGCTAAAAATCACGCATTTTAACAAAGAAAAGGCAAAAATATGTTTAAACGTTTTAGAAGATTAAGAATAAATCCAGCCCTAAGAGACATGGTAAGAGAGACTAGCCTTAGCGTAAATGACTTCATCTATCCACTCTTTGTAGTCGAGGGTAAAGGCGTTAAAAACGAGATCGCTTCGATGCCGGGCGTTTATCAAATGAGTATCGATGAAATTTTAAAAGAGTGCGAAGAGATAGTAAATTTAGGCATAAAATCGATCATTTTATTTGGCATACCAAGTCTAAAAGATAGCGTTGGTAGTGACGCACTAAGTAATGACGGCATTATCGCAACTGCGCTTAGAGCCATAAAAGATAAATTTCCAAATTTAGTAGTTGTCACTGATCTTTGCTTTTGTGAGTACACAAACCACGGTCACTGCGGTATAATCGATCACGTACACAACACCATCGACAACGATGCAACTCTTGAAATTTCAGCCAAACAAGCCTTGATACACGCTAAAAATGGCGCTGATATGATCGCACCAAGCGGTATGATGGACGGCATCATCGCAACGCTAAGAGAGGCACTTGATAACAATGGCTTTGAGAATTTACCAGTGATGGCATACTCGACTAAATTTGCCTCAGCCTACTACGGACCATTTCGTGATGTGGCGCAAAGTGCACCAAGCTTTGGCGATAGAAAGAGCTACCAAATGGACAGCGCAAACCGCTTGGAGGCGATCAACGAGAGCTTGCAAGACGAGGCGCAAGGTGCTGATATCTTGATGGTAAAGCCAGCGCTTGCCTATCTTGACATCGTTAGAGAGCTTAGAAATTTGACACTTCTGCCACTTTGCGTCTATAACGTAAGCGGCGAGTACGCACTGCTAAAAGCTGGCGCAAAAGCTGGCATCATCGACTACGAGCGCGTCATGATGGAGACATTAATCGGCTTTAAAAGAGCAGGGGCAAATTTGATCATTTCATATCACGCAAAAGAAGCAGCCAAAATTTTAAGGGGCTAAGATGAGGCACTTTTTGACGCTAAACGACTTTAGTAAAGATGAGATCGAGCAGATAATAAATTTAGCCCGCAAGATCAAAAAAGAGGCGAAGGCTAGGGAATTTAAGCCATATCTAAAAGATCAAAAGCTTGCTATGATATTTGAAAAAAGCTCAACTAGAACTAGAGTGAGCTTTGATGTGGGCATGCATGAGCTTGGCGGATATGCGCTATTTTTAAGCAAAAATGATATACAAATAGGACGCGGCGAGCCTATACGTGACACCGCTAGAGTTATAAGCAGGATGTGTGACATGGCTATGCTAAGGGTCGATAAGCATGAGACGCTAGAAGAATTTGCTAAATTTTCAAGCGTGCCAGTGATAAACGGCTTAAGTGATAAATTTCACCCAGTGCAGCTCATGGCGGACTATCTAACGATGCTTGAATTTAGTGCAGGCGAGAAGGTCGCATACGTAGGGGACGGCAACAACATGACTCACTCGTGGCTCATGCTAGTTAGCAAGCTTGGCCTTGAGCTAAGAGTCGCCACGCCAAAAGGCTATGAGGTAGACGCTGAAATTTTAAAGATGGCTAATGAAAACGCAAAAATTTCAGGTGCGAAAATTTTTATCACAAATGATATAAAAGAAGCGGTAAATGGTGCCGATGTAGTGACTACAGACACTTGGGTATCAATGGGGCAAGAGGCCGAGAAAGAAAAGAGGCTAAAAGACTTTGCTGGATACTGTGTGGATGAAAATTTGATGAGCTTAGCTAAAAAAGACGCGATATTTTTGCACTGCTTGCCAGCTTACAGGGGCTACGAGGTGAGCGAGGCAGTTTTTGAGAAGCACGCAGATGAAATTTTTAGCGAGGCTGAAAACAGACTTCATGCCCAAAAAGGCGTGATGGTCTGGCTGGATGAGAGAAGAAGATGAGCAAAGAGAAAAATATATATGATGAGATAGATGAGATCGGCAATAACCTTGGGCTGAGTAGCCCTGAAAAGACGATCTTTGAGATAGTTTCAACCAAAAATCCAAATGAGCATATTTTAAATTTAAAAAGTGGCTCTTGGGACTCAAAAGAGCCGTGGTTTGGTATTGATGAAAATCAAAATTTACACACGGTAATCTCTGTAAAATCGCTTTCGGCTTTGATCGAGGCCTTAAAAGAGTCTCAAAAAGAAAATTTTGATCTAAGGCTTGAAAAGACGATCTGGCAAAACATTCCAGTTGATTTTAGCGATGTTTGGGTGGTTGCTATGGATGAGATAAAAAAGATCGCAAGCGATAAAAAAAGCAGACAATTTAATATTGATCTTGACAAACTAGTAAAAAATATCAAAAAAGAACACCCAAATTTATTTGTAGATATAAAAGAGGTGATTCAAATGGCAAGGAGTAGGGCAGATGATTGATTTTAGTGCTTATGTGAAGTATTCAAGGCCAGGGCCAAGATATACGAGCTATCCGACAGCACCAGAGTTTAGTGATAAATTTAGCTATGAAGCTTATATAAAAGAGCTTGAAAATCGTGATCTGAATCGACCGCTTTCGCTTTATTTACACTTGCCATTTTGCAGAAGTGCTTGTTATTTTTGTGGCTGTAATGTCATTTACACTAGCAAAGAGGACCGCAAAGAGAAATATATAAGATATATAGAAAAAGAGCTTGAAATTTTAGCTCACCACCTGGACACCGGTGCCGAGGTCTTGCAGATGCACTTTGGCGGGGGCACTCCGACATTTTATAACGCTGCCCAGCTTGATGGGATAATTAAATTAATCAAATCTAAATTTAAAAATTTCTCAAAAGAGGCTGAGATAAGTTGCGAGATAGATCCAAGATTTTTAACAAGAGAGCAGCTTGATGTACTTGTTTCTCATGGATTTAACCGCATAAGCTACGGCGTGCAAGATTTTGACGAAAAGGTGCAAAAAGAAATTCACAGAATTCAGCCCTATGAGATCACTCAAAATGCTGTAAAAATGGCTAGGCAAAAGGGCATAAAGTCGATAAATATGGACCTAATCTACGGTCTGCCGTATCAAAGTCTAGATAGTTTTAAAAAGACACTTGAGCTTGCTCTTACACTTGATCCAGACAGACTTGCAGTATTTAACTACGCTCATGTGCCATGGATAAAAAAATCAATGCGTAAATTTGATGAAACCACATTGCCAAATCCAGAAGTTAAGCTTGAAATTTTAAAATTTACGGCTGAGTTTTTAACTAAAAATGGCTACAAAATGATAGGCATGGATCATTTTGCAAAGCCAAATGATGAGCTTTTTGGTGCTCTTGCAAATGGTACTTTGCATAGAAATTTTCAAGGTTATACGACAAAGGGTGGCGCTGATCTTATCGGTATAGGCGTGACAAGTATCGGTGAGTGCAAAAGACACTACGCGCAAAATCATAAAGACATGGACGAGTATGAAAAGGCGATTGATAGTGGAAGATTGCCGTACGCAAAAGGAATTTATCTAAGTGATGAAGATTTGCTTAGAAAGAGTGTGATTATGAACTTAATGAGTAATTTTGGGCTTGATATCAAAGCCATCGAGAATGAATTCCATATAAATTTCTTTGAACACTTTAAGGATGAGCTTGAGGAGCTTAAAAATTTAAGTGAATTTGTCAATGTTACAGCAGATAAAATCAGCGTAAATGAAACTGGAACACTGATAATACGAAATATTGCAATGTGTTTTGATGAATATTTAAAGAAAATTCCAGAGAATTTAAGGCGTTTTTCTAAAACTATATAAAAATTATTTTTTTGTCATAAGATATTTAAAATACGTTTAATATTTCTTGATGTATAATTCGCATTAAAATTTTGAGTATAGACTTAATAATAAAAAAGGTAAAAGGATCTTAGTTATGAAAAAGATGTTAGCAATTAGTGCTTTGGCAGCAACTGTGCTGTCAGCTCAAGATGTTCCTTATAGGATTTTTCTGGCTTCATTTGCACAAGATGATAATCAGGCTAGAATCGACAGTGCTATTAATAAAGTTAATAGTAAAATTTCTGATAGTAGGCTAACCACAGGTATCTATGAGGTTGGAGGACGAAAATTTTTATATGTTGACACAACTCCAGTCTCTGAGGATGAAGCTAATAGCCTATTAGTTAAAGTTCAAAACGAATCAGGCTATAAGGATGCTTTAATGAGAGCAAAAGCACCTGTAGCTGATGCTCAAATAACAAAAAAATCTAATATAGAACAAGCTATATCAACTGAAGAAAAACCAGTAGCACAAGTTGATGATGGAGTTTTGACTTTAGATCAAGTTATAAAGACTATTTTAAATGAAAATCCAAGCTTAAAAGCTACAGAATTTAACTATCTACAAGTTGGCAAAGATCTAAAAATAGCAAAAAATGCCTATTATCCAACACTTGACGCTGCTGCTAGAGTGGGATATGAGAAAAAACGCCTTGATGATGGAGTTTCTACAAGAAGAGGAGATGGAAGAATTTCTGGCACATCTCTAACCTTGGTTGAAAATTTATACAATGGTGGTGCTGATAAAAATAGAATAAATTCTCAAAGTGCAAGGCTTGATTCAGCTGCTTATTCAGTAGCACAAGCTGCAGATAGACTTACATTAAATGCTACAAATGCTTACTTGCAAGTTCTTCAAACTAAGAGAATTTTAGACATTGAAGAAGAAAATGTAAAGAGTCATGAGGAAATTTATAGCCAAATTAAAGATAGAGCAAGGTCAGGTTATGGCGTAGCTTCTGAAGAGAGACAAGCTGGATCACGCTATACTCTAGCTCAATCAAACTATACAGCCGCTAAAAATAACTATGAAGATGCACTTTCTACATTTGAGAAATTATATGGAAAAAAAGTTGCAGCTAAAAATTTACTAATGCCTGAGTTTAGCCTTCCTTTGCCTAGCACAAAAGAGGCTGTTTATAACAAAGCAATTCTTTGCAACCCATCACTTTTAGTTCAAAAATCAAATATTGCTATGGCAGAGTCAGTTGTGAAAGAGAAAAATGCGCCATTCTTGCCAAAGCTAGATCTTGTTGTATCTGGTGCATATGATCATTCAAATGTTTTATATGATAATTATGAAGAACAAACATTTGACGCACTTTTGAGACTAAACTATAACCTTTATAATAAAGGCAATGATAAACTAGATAAAGAAAAAAGCCAACTTGCCGTTCAACAAGAGCAACAAACATTGGATAATCTTGTAAGAGAACTTAAAGAATCTTTGGAATTTTCATGGCAAAATTATGTTCTTAACCAAGAAAAAATGGGATATCTAAATCAACATGTTGAATATGCTAAAGCTACACTTGATGCTTATCAGGATGAATTTAGAATCGGTCGTCGCGATCTTATAAACTTGCTTGATGCTGAAAATGAATATAACTCTGCGTTAAAAGAGATTGCTACAACTGAGACAGCACTATCTTATGCAAAATACAGACTGTTAGATAATATGGGAATGATCTCAGATAGCTTTGAACCAGGTTTTGCTAAGAGATACATTCAAGGTGCTTGCAGCATTCAAAACGATTTAAGATAAAAATGTAAAAAGTAATGACCATGAGGGTCAAGACAAATTTTTGGACGCTTATAGTAAGCGTCCTTTTTTTATTATTAGCAAGTGCTATTGGAGATTTTATAAAATCAACAACTATAGCAAAGGTAGCTAAAATTTATGGAGAAGATGCAAGAAGAAGAGCTTCTGCTCTAAATTCTTTAATGACTTCATTGCAAGATGCAACTGAACAAGAGAAATTAATAAAAGTAAATGACTTTTTTAACTCTTTTAGATGGGTTGATGATATGCAGCTTTGGCACAAAAAGGATTATTGGGCTACTAGAATGGAATTTATAGGAAAAGGTGCTGGTGACTGCGAAGACTACGTTATTGCAAAATATTTTACACTAAAGCAACTAGGAATTCCAACTCAAAAATTATACTTCACATATGTTAAAGCCCTAAGATACAATCAAGCTCATATGGTTTTAGCATACTACGATACACCAAAATCTATTCCATTAATTTTAGACAACATAAATGGTAAAATAAAAATCGCAACTCAAAGAACAGACCTTGTTCCAGTTTATAGTTTTAATGGTGATTCGCTATACTTGGCAAAACAAGAAGGTCTTGGTCAAGCAATACCAGGTGGAAATAAAAAACAAAATCCTAAGTGGATGGAACTAATAGATAGGATAGGAAAAGAGGATTTATGACGCTATTTAAACAAATTATGATCGCCGTGATAACTTTTGGTATCATGATTTTTATGGCTGTTGGCTACTTAAATTTTAAGAGCCTAAATGGATATATTAATGACCAGCTTGGTGAAAACGCAAGGCATACAGCAAATTCGCTTGGACTTGCTTTAAAGCCTATTATCGATCCAGATGACATGTCCTTGGCTCAAACAATGATAAATTCTATGTTTGACAGCGGCAGATACAAGCTTATCAAGCTTGAAGATGTTGATGGCAAGGTTCTTATTGAAAATTCTCAACAAACTGTTGTTAAAGATATCCCTGAGTGGTTTTACAAAATAGCCAAGTTTGAAGCACCAATAGCAGATAGCGAGATTATGACTGGCTGGGCAAAATTTGGCACTCTTTATGTTCAAGGCAGTACTGCACTTGCCTACAATGAGCTTTATACCAACTCAAAAAATATTTTTAATTTTCTTCTTCTAATGATAATTGTCACTCTTGTGGTGGCATATTTCGCTCTAAAAGTTATTTTTAGGCCGCTTATGAAGGTTCAAGATCAGGCTGAGGCCATACTTGATAATAAATTTATCATTCAAAAAAGAATTCCATTTACAGCCGATCTTAAAAAAATGGTTCTAGCTATGAACTCTATGGTTAGTAAAGTAAAAGACATTTTTGAGAGAGAGGCAGCCACACTTAGTAAGTATCAAGAACTTTTATATAAAGATACAATGAGTGGTGCTAATAACAGAAGATTTTTTCAAACTAAATTTAGTGAGTATCTAGCAAGTGAAGAATATTCAAGTGGTGTTGCTTTGCTTGTTAGTTTTAAAGATCTAATAAATTTAAAAAGTACGCTTGGTTTTGAAAAATGGCAAAGCGTTGTAATGAAAATAGCTCAAATTTTACAAGAAAAATCAATTCATAATGATAAAAATGCGATTGTTGCAAGACTTAACGATAATGATTTTATTGTGCTTTCGTATGGTAGAAATTCATCAAATTTCTTAGCTCTATGCGATGAAATTATGAACGAGTTTAAAAAGCTTTATGCAAATTTTGCACTAAATGATAGCGAGTATCCAGTAAATGCTGCGATAGTTGAGTATTCACCAAATACTGATATCAAGACACTTCTTACTTCGGCTGACGTTACATTGGCTAGCTCAAGACTTGCTGGAAGCTTTACATATAAGGTATTTAATGAAAATCAAAATACTTTAGTGATTGGTAAAGAGAAGTATAAAGAGCTTATTTTTGACTCAATAAAAGAAGATGAATTTAAATTCGCAGCTCAAAAGGTGATTGATCTTAATTCAAATTTTGAGCAGTATGAGCTTTATTTGAGGCTTGTTGATAAAGATGGCGTATGGCGTATGGCCTCATATTTCATGCCGATGGTAAATGAGCTAAATTTAGGTGCGATGCTTGATCTTCATATCTTAAATAGAGTAGCTAGAATTTTACCGGAGAATATCTTACCAAGTGGCAATTTAGCCATAAATTTGGGAAAAGAGATATTAAACTCAGATGAAAATTTTTCAAAACTTGAAGCTACACTTAAAAAGATAAGTCAGATTTCGAAATATAAAAACTATATAGAAATTCCAAATAAAGACGATATTAGCATAGAAAGTATAGTTAAGCTTACTAAAAAATTAAAAGAACTTGGCTTTGGATTTGGTTTTGACCACTTCGAGCTTAACGCAAAAGGTATCGAGAAACTAAAAGAATTTAACCCTGATTATGTAAAAATTCAGTCAAATGTCTTGATTGACTTCTTAAGTGATAAGTCAGGAGTAAATACAAAACAATCACTTGATGTTGTTTTAAGCTCAAAAGACATTATTTTGATCGCAATCGGTGTTGAAGGCGAAGAGCAGAAGAAAAAGTTAATCGATCTTGGCATTAAAAATATGCAAGGAATTTATATAGATGAAATCAAGAACATTGGATGATAGATGCATAGTGATAAGATAAAAGATGAACTACTTCAATGTTTGGTTATTTTTACCAAGCTTCATAATAATCCATACAGTGCCGATGCTTTAACTATTGGCTTGCCAGTAAAAGATGGCGATGAGATTGAGCTTTTTTCACTTAAAAGCTCAAGGTCTTTATTTTCTCGTGCTGCTTCTCGGGCTGGCTTTGCTTCTACCCTCGTAAGAAAAGATCTTGAGCAAATCTCTCCTTTAGTTTTACCTTGCATTTTAATGCTTAGAGGTAAAAAAGCTTGCATCTTGCAATCTTTTAGTAAAGATAAAAAGACAGCAAATATCATAACTCCAGAACTTTCAACTGGTACTAGCACGATAGAAATAAGTAAATTAAAAGAAGAATATTTAGGCTATGCATACTATCTAAAGCGCGAGTTTGTTCCAGAGGATACTAGCTCAACAAAGCTAATTGATGCTGGAAATGACCACTGGTTTTGGGGAACTCTAAAACGTTCAAAAAAGATTTATTTTGATGTTGTTCTTGCAAGTTTTATTATAAATTTATTTGTTCTTGCTAGTCCGCTTTTTACGATGAACGTATATGACCGTGTCGTGCCAAATAATGCGGTTGAGACACTTTGGGTCTTGGCGCTTGGTGTAAGTGTAGTTTATGGCATAGATCTTTTTTTAAAATTTGTAAGATCATATTTTCTTGAGATCGCTGGTAAAAAGAGCGATATCATAATGAGTTCTATTTTATTTGAGCGCGTTATGGATATGAAGTTTAGCAATAAACCAAAATCTGTTGGTTCGTTTGCTAGTAATCTAAAAGAGTTTGATACGGTTAGAAATTTCTTCTCATCAGCCTCATTGGCAGCCATTGTCGATCTTCCATTTGCGATCATTTTTTTGATAGTTACTTATTTTATAGGAAGCTATATCGTACTAGTGCCAATTATTATCATGATAGCTATTTTATGCTATACATTTTTTATAAAAGATCCACTTCAAAATGCTATTAAAAGTACATTTGAGGCTTCGGCTATAAAAAATGGAATTTTAATAGAGAGCCTTAGTAGTCTTGAGACTATCAAAACTCTTGGTGCTAGTGGCCATATACAATGGAACTGGGAAGAGGCAACTGGTGAGATAGCAAATAGAAGCATTAAATCAAAAATTATTACAACTTCGATAACGACTGTTACATCTTTTTTAGTGCAATTAAATACTATTGCCATCATCGTTCTTGGCGTCTATATGATACAAGATACGCATCTTACAATGGGTGGTCTTATCGCTGCGGTTATGCTTAGCTCTCGTGCTATCGCTCCTATGGGGCAGGTAGCTTCACTAGCTGCAAATTTTGAGCAGACAAAAACAGCCTATCAAAGTCTTAGTAAGATTATGCAAATGCCTGTTGAAAGGCCAGAGGGTAAAAAATTTGTTAGAAGAAATTCTTTTGATGGAAAGATTGAGTTTAAAAATGTAAGCTTTACATATCCAGATACCACAAAAGGTTCGCTTGATAGGATAAATTTTGTCATTCAGCCAGGTGAAAAAGTTGGCATTATAGGCAAAAATGGCTCTGGAAAAACTACTTTACAAAAGCTCATTTTAGGACTTTACTCACCAACTGAAGGCTCAGTGCTAATCGATGGTATTGATATTAATCAAATCGATCCAGCCGATCTTAGGCGAAACATCGGCTACGTTCCGCAAGATGTTGTGCTTTTTAAAGGAACGGTTAGAGAAAATATTGTTCAAAAAGCGCCATATGTTGATGATATTCAGATTATAAAAGCAGCTAAAGTAAGCGGAGTTGATGAATATGTAAATGCTCATCCACTTGGATTTGACATGCCAGTCTTTGAAAGAGGTGATGGCATAAGTGGTGGGCAGCGTCAAAGCATAGCTGTGGCTAGGGCATTTTTATTGGATAGTCCTATTATTTTACTTGATGAGCCAACAAATTCTCTTGATAATACAGTTGAAAATAAGTTAAAAATAAATTTAAAGACAAATACAGCAAATAAAACGATGCTGCTTGTTACACATAGGACGTCGATGCTAGATCTTGTTGATAGACTTATAGTTATGGACAATGGCAAAATTTTATTGGACGGACCAAGAGATGAAGTTTTAGCAAGACTTAGTGGGAAGTGATCATGCAAGAAGATATCAAGAATAAACAAAATGAAAATCCAAAAACTGAAAAAAGATTAATTTCTGAAAATAACATAAAAGAACAAGAGGAAGCTAGTAATAAAATTTTAAATAGTGTAGATGACATAAAGTCTAATCTTCAAACAAAAAATTATGATGCTTATGATTTGAAATTTATGTCAAGCCTTTCAGAAGCGGTTTTGGCAAAGGCTCCATCGACTTCAAAAAAGATACTTTATACAGTTAGTATAACTGTATTTTGGCTTCTTATCTGGGCTTCGTGGGCGCAGATAGATGAGATAACGAGAGGTAGTGGCAAGATCATCCCTTCAGGTAAAAACCAAGCGATACAAAACCTTGAGGGTGGTATCGTGGATCAAATTTTTGTAAAAGAGGGCGATGAGGTTAAAAAAGATCAAATTCTAATCAGGCTTGATAATAAAAACTTTACAAGTAGCTACGGCGAGTCAAAGCTAAGGCTTGATGAGCTTCAGGCTAAATTTATGAGGCTTGACGCTGAAGCCAATGATAAAGAATTTGACTATAACGAAACAAGAGATGCCAACAATAGCAAGGCCGTAAGATACGAGATAAGCTTGCACAACTCAAACATCGATCACTTAAATGAGCAAATAGGAATTCTAACAGAGCAGATCCATCAACGCCAAAGTGAGCTAAATGAGCTTAGAAATAAAATTTCTCAAACTCAAAATAGCTACAACCTTGTTTTAAAAGAAAAAGCTATCATGGAGCCTATCTTTAAAAAAGGTCTTGTTAGCGAGGTCGAGTATATCCAGCTTCAAAGACGCGTAAATGACCTAAAAGGCGAGCTTGACGCATCTGTGCTTGCCGTGCCAAGGGTCGAATCGACTATAAAAGAGGCAAAAAATAAGATCGAAGAAGCAAAACTTGCATTTAAAAATAATGCAAAAAAAGAGCTAAATGAAGTTTCAGCAGAGATCGCAAGGATAAATGAATCACAAATCAGTCTAAGCGATAGAGTAGAAAGAACATATGTAAGATCTCCAGTAAATGGTATTGTCAGCAAAATGATGGTTCATACCGTATCAGGAGTTATCAAGCCTGGTGAAAATATTGCCGAGATCGTTCCTCTTGAGGATAAATTGGTTGCTGAAGTAAAAGTAAAGCCAGCTGATGTTGCATTTTTGAGGCCTGGGCTTGATACGATGGTTAAATTTACGGCCTATGATTTTAGTATTTACGGTGGTTTAAAAGGCAAAGTAACGCAGATTAGTGCCGATACGGAGACTAATGAAAAAACTGGCGAGAGCTATTATTTGGTCAGGATAGAAACTGAGAAAAATTATCTTGGTAGCGAAGAAAAACCGCTTAGAATAAAAGTTGGTATGATAGTCTCAGCTGATATCATTACCGGTAAAAAGACAATACTTGATTATTTATTAAAGCCTATTTTAAAGGCAAAACAAAATGCTTTAACGGAGAGGTAATGGGTAAGATCGCTTTTTATGATAAGAAATTCGGTGAATATGAGATTGAAAAATTTCAAACTTTACAAAATTTCTATCTCATAAAAGATGATCATTGCTGCGATATAGTTAATGATGAAATTGAAAGATTTAAATTTAGTGATTGTGAAATAGAATTTTTACAATTAGTAGATGTTGCCAGTAGACATAAAAAACTATTTGAAAATATAAAAATTCAAGATGATATAGTAAGAAGCATTAAAATTTTAATAAAAGGCTATGACCAGAGTTTGGATAAATTTGACTTTGATCCTGGAATTTTAAATTTAAATACACCTTATAAATATGCTATATCACAAGATTTTTTTGAAATGACTATTTTTTTAGAAGAAAAATCTTCTGTGGTTACTAAATTTTTCTCATCAATAGATTACAAGATACACAAAAACGGCGAAAGTCGTTATGTAGAATTTTTTATAAATAATAAAAAAATTATGAAAGAATTATATAAATAATCCAAGGAAAGGTAATGCAAGTTATTTTATTTACACAAAATAGTGCATTAAACAATATTTGGAGAAGCTATTTTACTGGCAATAGCGATGTAAAATTTATACATAATAGGAAAGAGTTTTTTTCTCATATAAATGATGATGTTGATATTATAGGCATTGATATTGATATTTTTAAAGATAATATTGATGATGTTATAAAAAATATAATTGAAAATTCCCCAAATATAAAAATACTCATACTCTCAAATAGGCCAACGATAAACGAAGGCAAGCATCTGCTTACGCTTGGAATCAAGGGCTATGCAAATTCTCACATGAGAAAGACTCACTTTGAAGATGCTTTTGAAACTATTTTCAATGGAAATATATGGCTTTACCAAGAATTTGTTCAGGCAATGATTAGTGAGCTAACCGGCTCATATATTAATAGCGAAAGTGAAAAGGTAGACAAAAAGACCGACCTCTCTGAGCTTAGTTCAAGGGAAAGAGAAATTGCAGATTTAATCTATCAGGGTCTAACAAATAATGAAATTTCAGAAAAAACAGGTATTACACTAAGAACAGTTAAAGCACATACAAGCTCGATTTATAGTAAGCTAAATGTAAAGGATAGAATAGGGCTTGTGCTTTTGATGAAGCAGCTTGACGCATAAAGTCTTGATTTATTTTTGTGATAAATTTAAGACCCTTCTTCAAAAACTATAAATTTTTATACATGCGCCCATAAGAAATACATACATAACTTTTACTAGCTGAAGAATACAATAAATATAAAATTTGAAATAAAAAAAGATTTGCTAAAATCTTAAATAAAAAAATTCTAGCAAATTTATCAATAGCCGAGATAAGAAACCAGAAACTTTAGTCTTCCAAATCGATATCTACTTTTTCAACATTTGTTATGATGTCTTTTGTATTTTTTTCGATATCGTGTTTATTTTTTTCAATAAGTGATCTATTTTGTCCAATCAAATCCCTATTTTCTTTAATGCCATCACTATTTTGTTCAATTAATTTGCTAAGAGTTGATATTCTTTTCTCATAACGTATCATTAGAAAATAAATTACGTAAATTAGTAATAAAATTATTGCCCAAGGTAAAAATTGCATATTAAGTCCTTATATATTTTTTTGTAATTATAGAAATTTTAGCTTTTAAAAAAAATAAAACTATAAAAATTATACATTTTTCATAAATGCTTAATGATGTATTATGGATTTAAATCTAATAAAAATTTGTATTCTTAAATGGCTATATTTTATGATTTTAATTTTTACGAATAATTTTTTAAATTTCCCTTGACTTTTACCTTGTTTTGATATATAATTGCCACTTCACAAAACAGGTGCTGGTGTAGCTCAGTTGGTAGAGCTACTGCCTTGTAAGCAGTGGGTCGGCGGTTCAAGTCCGTTCACCAGCTCCATTTTTGTAACAGTGTTTGACCAGAAAATACCAAAATAGTTTATTAATGTTTAAGGTGAGATACTCAAGCGGCCAACGAGGGCAGACTGTAAATCTGCTGACTATGTCTTCCGTGGTTCGAATCCACGTCTCACCACCATTGTTATGCGGGAGTAGCTCAGTTGGCTAGAGCGTCAGCCTTCCAAGCTGAGGGTCGCGGGTTCGAGCCCCGTTTCCCGCTCCAAAATTTGGGAAAATAAACTGGGAGCTGTATCTAGATTTTACTAAACACAGTTATTCCTTACTTTATTTTCAAAATTTTTAGTTGTTTGTATTATTTAATTGGAATCATCTCTGCCAAGCGTTTTTCGCTCATATGGCTCAGAGGTAGAGCACTTCCTTGGTAAGGAAGAGGTCGCGGGTTCAAGTCCCGCTATGAGCTCCACTGGTTAATATGATTTTATTATGATTATACAAATTTGGTAAGAAAAAAAGACATATATCACATACGGAGGAAAAGATGGCTAAAGAAAAATTTTCACGTAACAAGCCGCACGTAAACATAGGTACTATTGGTCACGTAGATCATGGTAAAACTACATTAACAGCTGCAATATCTGCAGTTCTTTCACGCAAGGGACTTGCTGAGCTAAAAGATTATGATAATATTGATAATGCTCCAGAAGAAAAAGAGCGTGGTATTACAATTGCTACTTCACATATTGAGTACGAGACAGAGAAACGCCACTATGCTCACGTTGACTGCCCTGGTCACGCCGACTATGTAAAAAATATGATTACAGGTGCTGCACAAATGGATGGAGCTATTCTGGTTGTTTCTGCGGCTGATGGTCCAATGCCACAAACTAGAGAGCACATTTTGCTATCACGCCAAGTTGGTGTTCCATACATTGTTGTTTTCATGAACAAGGCCGATATGGTTGATGATGCTGAGTTACTTGAATTGGTTGAAATGGAAATCCGCGAATTACTTAATGAGTATAATTTTCCAGGCGATGATACACCTATTGTTTCTGGTTCAGCACTTAAAGCTCTTGAAGAGGCAAAAGCTGGTCAAGATGGTGAATGGTCGGCAAAAATTATGGAATTAATGGATGCAGTTGATAGCTATATTCCAACTCCAGTTCGTGCAACAGATAAAGACCTTCTTATGCCAATAGAAGATGTTTTTTCGATTTCAGGTCGTGGTACAGTTGTAACTGGTAGAATCGAAAAAGGTGTTATAAAAGTTGGTGACACAATTGAGATTGTTGGTATTAAGCCAACTCAAACAACAACAGTTACTGGTGTTGAAATGTTTAGAAAAGAGATGGATCAAGGCGAAGCTGGTGATAATGTTGGCGTTCTTCTCCGTGGTACTAAGAAAGAGGATGTTGAGCGTGGTATGGTTCTTTGCAAGCCTAAATCAATTACCCCTCATACAAAATTTGAAGGCGAAGTCTATATCTTGACAAAAGAAGAAGGTGGTCGCCATACTCCTTTCTTTAATAACTATAGACCACAATTCTATGTAAGAACAACTGATGTTACTGGTTCAATTACACTTCCAGAGGGAACTGAGATGGTTATGCCAGGTGATAATGTAAGAATTTCTGTTGAATTGATTGCTCCAGTAGCACTTGAGGAAGGGACTCGTTTCGCTATCCGTGAAGGTGGTAGGACTGTTGGTTCAGGTGTTGTTTCAAAAATACTTGGTTAATTTATAAAATTTTATCAAAGGGAGGATATCCCTTTGATATCTTAATAAGGACTTATATGAGAATTAAAATTGGTTTAAAATGCTCCGAAAGTGGTGATATAAATTATACAACAACTAAAAATAGTAAAACTACTACGGATAAAGTTGAACTTAAAAAGTATTGCCCAAGATTAAAAAAACATACTATTCATAAAGAAGTTAAATTAAAAAGTTAATTAAGAAGCTATTAGGGCAATAGCTCCAACGGTAGAGCGCTGGATTCCAAATCCAATGGTTGGGGGTTCGAATCCCTCTTGCCCTGCCACGACTAAGGTTAAGATTATGGAAAAAATTATAAATTATATTAGGCTTTCTAAATTGGAAATAATGAAGGTTATCTATCCTACAAAAGAACAAATTAGGAATGCTTTTTTTGCAGTTTTTATCGTAGTTGCTGTTGTATCACTTTTTTTAGCTCTTGTTGATGTTATTATGTCCTTTGTTTTATCTAAAGTTATATGATATAAGGGAAGAAGTAATGTCACATAAATGGTATGCTATACAGACTTACGCTGGAAGCGAAATGGCAGTAAAAAGAGGAATTGAAAATTTAGTAAAAGATCATGGAATAGAAGATCAACTAAAAGAAATTATAGTTCCTACAGAAGACGTAATAGAAATAAAAAATGGTAAGCAAAAAATCAACGAAAGAACTCTTTACCCAGGTTATGCTTTTGCGTGCTTAGATCTTGATACGGCTCTTTGGCACAGGATTCAATCTTTACCAAAGGTTGGACGTTTTATTGGTGAGGCCAAAAAACCTACGCCATTATCTGAAAAAGATATAAATACTATTTTGGAAAAAGTTCAAAAAAGGGCTGCACCAAAACCTAAGATATTCTTTGAGGATGGTGAGAGTGTTCGTATAACAGAAGGTCCTTTTGCTAACTTTACAGGTATTGTTGAAGAATATGACATGATACATGGCAAACTTAGACTTAATGTTTCTATTTTTGGTAGAAGTACCCCTGTTGATATTTTGTATTCACAAGTTGAGAAGATAATTTAAGGAGCAAGAAATGGCTAAAAAAGTTATAGGTGAAATAAAATTACAAATTGCTGCAACAAAAGCAAATCCTAGTCCACCAGTTGGTCCAGCTCTTGGACAAAAAGGTGTTAATATTATGGAATTTTGTAAAGCCTTTAATGAAAGAACAAAAGATATGGTTGGGTTTAATATTCCAGTTGTTATAACTGTTTATGCTGATAAAAGTTTTACATTTATCACAAAACAGCCTCCTGCTACAGATCTTATTAAAAAGGCTGCAGGTATAACAAAAGGAACTGATAATCCTTTAAAAAATAAAGTAGGCAAATTAACAAAAGCTCAAGTTCTAGAAATAGTTGAGAAAAAACTTGTTGATTTGAATACAAATGATAAAGAGCAAGCAGCCAAGATTATTGCTGGTTCAGCTCGCTCAATGGGTGTCGAAGTAGTAGACTAAAGCCTTTACCGTCAGGTTGATTAGCAAAAGACGGAAGCAATATATATGCGGAGAAATTTATGGGAAAAACTAGCAAGAGATTTCAAGAATTGCTCAAAAAAGTAGAGCAAGATAAAATTTATAATCTTAGTGAGGCTATTGATACGGTCAAAACTCTAGCTTCTGCTAAATTTAATGAAACAGTTGAGATTGCATTAAAATTAAATGTTGATCCAAGACATGCTGATCAAATGGTTCGTGGTTCAGTAGTTTTGCCAGCTGGTACAGGTAAAACTGTAAGAGTTGCTGTTATTGCAAAAGATGCTAAAGCTGATGAGGCTAAAGCAGCTGGTGCTGATATTGTTGGTGCAGATGATTTGGTCGAAGATATTCAAAAAGGTATAATGAATTTTGATGTTCTTATAGCTACTCCAAATTTAATGGGCCTTGTAGGTAAGGTCGGTAGAATTTTAGGACCAAAAGGATTAATGCCAAATCCAAAAACTGGTACAGTTACAATGGATGTTGCACAAGCAGTTAATAATGCAAAAAGTGGTCAAGTAAATTTCCGTGTTGATAAGCAAGGAAATATACATGCAGGCCTTGGTAAAGTTAATTTTACTAAAGAACAATTAAATGAAAATATTTCAACATTTATTAAAGCGATCAATAAGCATAAGCCTGCAACTGCAAAGGGTAGATATGTTAAAAATGCTTCGTTGTCTTTGACAATGAGCCCATCTATAGCTCTTGATACTCAAGAAGTTATGGACTTAAAATAAAACTAAAAATTAAAATTTATATCTTAGATTGGAGATAGCCGAGGCCATTGGGCTTAATTGATTCGACCCGCTCTGCTTGAAATTACCGGTCGGAAAGGAGAAAAAGTGACACGTAACGAAAAAACTGAAGTTGTTGCAAAATTAGAGAGTGAATTTAAAACTGCTGAAGCTATTGTAGTTTGTGACTATCGTGGCCTTTCGGTAAAGAAACTTGAAGTTTTAAGAAATTCCGCTAAAGAACAAAATGTAAAAGTTCAGGTTATTAAAAATACTCTTGCAAATATTGCTCTTAAAAATTCTGATAAAGTCGGAATGGAACTCAAAGATACAAATATCTATCTTTGGAGCGAAGATCAATTAGCAGTAACTAAAGTAGCCGCAAAATTTGAAGAGTCTAATGCTGATCTTTTCAAAATAAAAACAGCTTATATTGATGGCGAAGTTGCTAGCGTTGATAAAGTTAAAGCTCTATCTAAAATGCCTAGCCGTGATGAGCTTATTGCGATGCTTTTACAAGTTTGGAATGCGCCGATTCAAAATTTCACAATTGGTTTGAATGCGCTTAAAGAGAAAAAAGAACAATCAGCTTAATTAAAATTAAAAAATAATAAGGATTAAAAATGGCAATTACTAAAGAAGATGTATTAGAGTTTATATCTAATCTTTCTGTACTTGAGCTTAGTGAACTTGTAAAAGAGTTCGAAGAGAAATTTGGTGTTAGCGCTGCTCCTGTAATGGTAGCTGGTGGCGCTGTTGCGGCAGGTGGTGCAGCAGCTGCAGCAGAGGAAAAAACAGAATTTAACATTGTTTTGGTTGATTCTGGTGATAAGAAAATCAACGTTATTAAAGTTGTTAGAGCGCTTACTGGTCTTGGTCTTAAAGAAGCTAAAGATGCAGTTGAGGGAACACCATCTGTTCTTAAAGAAGGCGTTAGCAAAGATGAGGCTGAGGCAGCTAAAAAAGAGCTTGAAGAAGCTGGTGCTAAGGTTGAACTTAAATAATTTTTTATTATTTGAGCTTAATATTTCAAGAGAGGGCACAGTCTCTCTCTTTTTTAAATTTTAGATGCCTTGTTAAAAGGCTATACTTTTCTTTCAAAATTACCACGAGGTAGATGCAATGTTAAATAGCTTATACTCAGGAAATCGTCTTAGGGTTGACTTCTCTAATGTCGTTAAGGAGATAGACGTTCCGAACCTACTACAACTACAAAAAAAGAGCTTTGATAATTTTTTAAATCTAAATAACAATCAAGCAGAAAGCGGTATAGAAAAAGTTTTTAAATCAATCTTTCCAATACATGATCCGCAAAATCGTTTGACTTTAGAATATGTTGGCTCAGAAATTGGAAAACCAAAATATACAATCAGAGAGTGTATAGAAAGAGGTCTTACATACTCTGTAAATTTAAAGATGAAAATACGTCTTATTGTTCATGAGAAAGATGATAAGACAGGTGATAAAGTTGGTGTTAAAGATATAAAAGAACAAGAAATTTTTATACGTGAAATTCCACTAATGACTGATAGAATTTCATTTATTATAAATGGTGTTGAGCGTGTTGTTGTAAATCAACTCCATAGAAGTCCAGGTGTTATTTTTAAACAAGAAGAGAGCGCGACTGTTGCAAATAAATTAATTTATACAGCTCAAATAATACCTGATCGTGGCTCTTGGCTACATTTCGAATATGACACAAAAGATATTTTATATGTTAGGATAAATAAACGTAGAAAAGTGCCAGTAACTATATTATTTAGGGCGCTTGGATATAAAAAACAAGACATTATTAAGTTGTTTTATCCAATACAAAATTTAATTATTAAAAATAACAAATTCTTAACTCTTTTTAATCCTGAAGATTATTTGGGAAGAGTTGAATATGATATAAAAAACGAAGATGGAGAAATTCTTCATCAAGCAGGCAAACGTCTAACCAAGAAAAAAGCTGATAAGTTGATTGAAGATGGCGTAAAATTTGTTGAATACCCAGTTGAAGCACTTATTGGTAGATATTTGGCAAATCCTGTAATAAATACAGAGAGTGGAGAAATTTTATATGATACACTATCTGCTCTTGACGAGAATAAACTTACGAAAATCTTAGCTGAACATGAAAGTATTGAGATTATAAATAACTCTGCTGCTGGTGTTGATGATGCGATTATAAATTCTTTTATAGCTGACAACGATATGCTTAAGGTTTTAAAACAAACTGAGGGTGTGGATGATGAAAATGATCTTGCGGCTATTAGAATTTATAAGGTCATGAGACCAGGAGAGCCAGTTGTTAAAGAGGCTGCAAAGAGTTTTGTAAATGATATGCTATTTAACCCTGAGAGATACGATTTAACAAAAGTTGGTCGTATGAAAATGAATCATAAGCTCTCTCTTGATGTGCCAGAATACGTTACTTTACTAACAAGCGAAGATATCATAAAAACTGCGAAATATCTTATAAAAGTTAAAAACGGACAAGGTCACATTGATGACCGAGATCACCTTGGCAACCGCCGTATAAGGTCAATCGGTGAGCTACTTGCTAGCGAACTTCACCTCGGTTTTGTAAAGATGCAAAAGGCTATCCGCGATAAATTTACAAGCTTAAGTAATAATACCGAAGAGATTATGCCATACGACCTCATTAATCCAAAAATGATTACTGCAACAATTATGGAATTTTTCACAGGTGGACAGCTAAGCCAGTTTATGGATCAGACAAACCCACTTAGCGAAGTTACTCACAAACGCCGTCTATCTGCGCTTGGCGAGGGTGGTTTAGTAAAAGAGCGTGCTGGATTTGAGGTGCGTGACGTTCACCCAACTCATTACGGTAGAATTTGTCCAGTTGAGACTCCAGAAGGTCAAAATATTGGCCTTATCAATACGCTTTCAACCTATGCAAAAGTGAATGATCTTGGCTTTGTTGAAGCACCTTACAAAAAAGTTGTAGATGGCAAAGTGACTGATGAGATAGTTTATTTAACTGCAACTCAAGAAGAGGGCAATGTTATAGCTCCAGCATCAACTAAACTTGATGAAAATGGACACATCGTTGAGGACTTGATTGAGGTTAGAAAAGATGGCGAGATGATGCTTGCGCGTAGAGAAGATGTTGCTTTGATAGACCTTTGTTCTGGTATGATAGCTGGTGTTGCGGCTTCACTTATTCCATTCCTAGAGCATGATGATGCTAACCGTGCTCTCATGGGCTCAAACATGCAACGCCAGGCAGTGCCACTACTTCGCTCAACTGCTCCTATTGTTGGAACAGGTATGGAGAGCGTTATCGCAAGAGATGCATGGGAAAGTGTAAAAGCAAAACGTAGTGGTGTGGTTGAAAAGGTCGATAATAAAAATATATTCATTTTAGGCGAAGACGAAGCTGGTCCATATATCGATCATTACTCTTTAGAGAAAAATTTAAGAACAAACCAAAATACGACTTTTTCTCAACATCCGATAGTTAAAAAAGGTGATGAGATTGTTGCCGGTCAAATAATTGCTGACGGTCCAAGTATGGAAAAAGGCGAGCTAGCCATTGGTAAAAACGCACTAATAGCATTTATGCCTTGGAATGGCTACAACTACGAAGACGCGATCGTCATTAGTGAAAAAATGATACGTGAAGACGCCTTTACGAGTGTTCATATCTATGAAAAAGAGATCGAAGCTCGTGAGTTAAAAGACGGCGTTGAGGAGATAACAAAAGATATACCAAACGTCAAAGAAGAGGAGCTTATGCACCTTGATGAGAGTGGTATTGTCAAAATTGGTACAGAGATCAAGCCTGGCATGATCCTTGTTGGTAAAGTATCTCCAAAAGGCGAAGTTAAGCCAACTCCAGAAGAAAGATTGCTACGTGCGATTTTTGGTGAAAAGGCTGGTCACGTTGTAAATAAATCGCTCTACGCTTCAGCTTCGATGGAAGGCGTGGTTGTTGATGTTAAAATTTTCACCAAAAAAGGATATGAAAAAGATAGCAGAACGAACAAAGCTTACGAAGAAGAGAAGACTCTTTTAGAAAAAGAACATCATGATAGACTACTTATGCTAGACCGCGAAGAGATGCTAAAAGTTACAGCACTTCTTTCTAAAAATCCACTAGCAAGTGATCAAGAGGTAAATAAAAAAGAGTATAAGAAAGGCTCAAAGATCAATAAGGCTGATCTTGAAAATATAAATAGATTTACCCTAAATGCTATCGTTAAAAGCTTTTCAAAAGATATCCAAAAGAAATATGACGAGCTAAAGAATTACTTCCAAAATGAAAAGAAAAAGCTCAAAGAAGAGCACGATGCTAAGATAGAAATTTTAGAAAAAGATGACATTTTACCAAGCGGTGTTGTTAAACTTGTAAAAGTTTACATAGCTACAAAACGCAAACTAAAAGTCGGCGATAAGATGGCTGGACGTCACGGTAACAAAGGCATTGTTTCAAATATAGTAAGAGAAGTTGATATGCCGTATCTTCCAAGTGGTCAAATCGTAGACATCGTGTTAAACCCACTTGGTGTTCCAAGCCGTATGAATATTGGTCAAATTTTAGAGAGCCATCTTGGTCTTGTTGGTTACCGCTTGGGCGAACAAATCAATGAAATTTTTGAAACTAAAAAAGGCGAGTGGATAAAAGAGCTAAGAGCTAAGATGATAGAGATAGCAGGTGTTGCTAAGCTAATGGACGCTAAAAAAGCTCTTGGTAAGATGAGCGATGAGAAGCTTCTTGAATATGCAAAAGATTGGAGTAATGGCGTAAGATTTGCAACTCCGATTTTTGAAGGCGTTAAGGCTGACGAATTTGCAAAACTATTTGAGATGGCAAAGATAGATAGCGATGGTAAAACTGAGCTATACGATGGACGCACAGGCTCAAAGATAAGAGAACGTGTTAATGTTGGTTGTATGTATATGCTAAAACTTCACCACTTGGTTGATGAAAAAGTTCACGCAAGAAGCACTGGACCATATAGCCTTGTTACACAGCAACCTGTCGGCGGTAAGGCGCTATTTGGTGGTCAAAGGTTTGGTGAGATGGAGGTTTGGGCACTTGAGGCTTATGGTGCCGCTCATACACTAAGAGAGATGCTAACTGTAAAATCAGATGATGTTGAGGGAAGACTTTCTGCTTACAAAGCTTTAACAAGAGGTGAAAACGTTCCTGAGACTGGTATCCCTGAGACGTTCTTTGTTCTAACAAACGAGCTAAAATCACTAGCTCTTGATGTAGAAGTATATGATGAGGATGAGACAAATGAAACTAACTAATTTAAAACCAGTTGAGATAAAAGAAGAGCATAGACCTCGTGATTTTGAAGCTTTTCAACTTCGTTTAGCAAGTCCTGAGAAGATAAAATCTTGGAGTTATGGCGAAGTTAAAAAACCAGAAACTATCAACTACCGCACACTAAAACCTGAGCGTGACGGCTTGTTTTGTGCGAAAATTTTTGGACCGATCCGTGATTACGAGTGCCTTTGTGGCAAATATAAAAAGATGCGTTATAAAGGCATCAAGTGCGAAAAGTGCGGTGTTGAAGTAACAACATCTAAAGTTCGCCGCTCTCGCATGGGTCATATCGAGCTTGTAACTCCAGTGGCTCACATCTGGTATGTAAATTTCTTACCAAGCCGTATTGGTGCACTTCTTGGTATTAAGATGAAAGACCTTGAGCGTGTACTTTACTATGAGGCATACATTGTTGATAATGCTGGCGAAGCTTATTACGACAATGAAAATTCTAAAAAAGTTGAGAAATACGACGTTTTAAATGAAGAGCAATATCAAAGCCTAGCTTCAAGATACGAAGAGACTGGTTTTACAGCTAGAATGGGTGGCGAGGTCATCTATGACATGCTAGCTGAGCTTGATTTGATGGAAATTTTAAATCAGCTAAAAGAAGAGATGGAGTCTACAAATTCTGAGGCCAAGAAAAAGACTATCGTAAAACGCCTAAAAGTTATCGAGAGTTTTTTAAATTCAGGTAACCGCCCAGAGTGGATGATGATAACAAATTTACCAGTTCTTCCACCTGATCTTAGACCGCTAGTCAGCCTTGATGGTGGTAAATTTGCTGTTTCAGACGTAAATGACCTATATCGCCGTGTAATAAACAGAAATAGCCGTCTAAAACGTCTGCTTGAGCTTGATGCACCTGAGATCATTATTAGAAATGAAAAGAGAATGCTTCAAGAAGCTGTTGATGCGCTATTTGATAATGGCCGCAGAGCAAATGCAGTAAAAGGTGCAAATAAGCGCCCACTAAAATCACTAAGTGAGATCATCAAAGGTAAGCAAGGTCGCTTCCGTCAGAATTTGCTAGGTAAGCGTGTTGACTTCTCTGGACGTTCTGTTATCGTCGTTGGTCCAAAGCTAAAGATGGATCAGTGCGGTCTTCCAAAGAAAATGGCTCTAGAACTATTTAAGCCACATTTACTTGCTCGCCTTGAAGAAAAGGGCTATGCGACAACCGTTAAGCAAGCTAAAAAGATGATAGAAGATAAGACAAATGAGGTTTGGGAGTGCCTAGAAGAGGTCGTTAAAGACTATCCAGTTATGCTAAACCGTGCTCCAACACTTCACAAGCTTTCTATCCAGGCATTTCACCCAGTGCTTGTTGAGGGCAAGGCTATCCAACTTCACCCACTAGTTTGTGCGGCGTTCAACGCAGACTTTGACGGTGACCAAATGGCTGTTCATGTGCCACTATCACAAGAGGCTATCGCTGAGTGCAAAATTTTAATGCTTAGCTCAATGAACATCTTGCTTCCTGCAAGCGGTAAGGCTATCACAGTTCCTTCACAAGATATGGTTTTAGGAATTTACTATTTAAGCCTAGAGAGAAATGACGAAAAAGGCGCAAATAAAATTTTCTCAAGCGTTGATGAAGTAATGATCGCTGAAGAGGCTAATACTCTTGGTCTTCATGCTAAAATCAAGACTATGGTTGATAATAAGATCATCTTTACGACGGCTGGTCGCTTGATTTTAAGAGCTATACTTCCTGATTTTGTTCCTGAAAATATGTGGAATAAGATCATGAAGAAAAAAGACATTGCAAATTTGGTTGATTATGTTTATAGAAATGGCGGTCTTGAAGTAACGGCTGACTTTCTTGATAAGCTTAAAAATTTAGGCTTTAGATATGCGACAAAAGCAGGAATTTCTATTTCTATTGCTGATATCATCGTGCCAGATAGCAAGCAAAAATATATTGACGAAGCTAAGAAAAAAGTTCGCGAAATTCAAAAACAATACGGCGCTGGTCTTTTAACAGATAGTGAGAGATATAACAAGATCATTGATATCTGGACAGACACAAACAACAGCGTTGCAAGCGAGATGATGAAGCTTATCCAAAACGATAAAGGTGGATTTAACTCAATTTATATGATGGCGGACTCAGGTGCGAGAGGTAGTGCAGCACAAATTCGTCAGCTAGCTGGTATGCGTGGTCTTATGGCAAAACCTGACGGTTCGATCATTGAAACGCCGATCATTTCAAACTTCCGTGAAGGTCTAAATATAATGGAGTACTTTAACTCAACCCACGGAGCTAGAAAAGGTCTTGCAGATACAGCGCTAAAAACCGCCAACGCTGGTTACCTAACAAGGAAGCTAATCGACGTTGCTCAAAACGTTAAAGTCACAATGCACGACTGCGGTACGCACGAGGGCGTTGAGATCACAGACATCACAGAGAGTGGCGAGCTAATAGAGAGCCTTGAAGAAAGAGTATTAGGCCGTGTTTTAGCAGATGATGTGATCGATCCTATAACTAATGAAATTTTATTTAGCGAAGGCACATTACTTGATGAAGAAAAAGCTAGAGCTATAACAGAAGCTGGCATAAAATCAGTGAGCATTAGAACGCCTATTACGTGCAAGGCACCAAAAGGTGTTTGTGCAAAATGCTACGGCTTAAACTTGGGCGAGGGCAAACTTGTAAAACCAGGTGAAGCAGTTGGCATTATCTCAGCTCAGTCTATCGGTGAGCCAGGTACACAGCTAACGCTAAGAACATTCCACATCGGTGGTACGGCTTCTACTGAGCAACAAGATCGTCAAGTAATCGCCCAAAAAGAAGGTTTTATCAGATATTACAACCTTAATACTTATGATAACGGCGATAAGAAGATCGTTGCAAATAGAAGAAGCGCGGCTGTACTACTTGTTGAGCCAAAGATTAAATCAACGATTGACGGCAAAATAGAGATCGAATATGCCCACGAAGATGTAAATATCGTGATAAAAGGTAAAAAAGAAGAGGTTAAATATACAATTAGAAGAAATGATCTTGCTAAGCCAAATGAATTAGCTGGTGTTAGCGGAAAGATCGAAGGAAAGATGTATATACCTTATGTAAGTGGCGATAAAGTAAAAGAGAATGAAAGTATCGTTGAGATTATAAAAGAGGGTTGGAATATCCCAAATCGTATCCCATACGCTAGTGAACTTAAAATTTCAGACGGAGATCCGGTAACTCGTAAAATTTTAGCTGACGCAAATGGTGTAGTTAAATTTTTCATATTAAAAGGTGATTATCTTGATAGGGTTAAAGATATCAAAAAAGGTCACAAAGTAACTGAAAAAGGTTTCTTTGTAGTTGTTTCTGATAAAGATGGACGTGAGGCGGTTCGCCATTATATCCCAAGAAATTCTATCATCCAAGTTTCTGATAATGATGCAGTTGAGAGAGCGACAGTAGTTTCGTTACCTGAAAAAGATGATAAGTTGATTATTGCTGAGTGGGATCCATACTCAACTCCAACTATTGCTGAAGAAGCCGGTGTGGTTAGTTTTGAGGATATTGAGCCAGGATACAGCGCTACTGAGCAAGCAGATGAGGCGACTGGACAAAGACGTCTTGTTATCAACGAGTATTTGCCAAGCGGTGTAAAACCTGCGATTATTATCGCTACTAAAAAAGGAAATTTAATCAAGTATCCGCTTGATCCAAAAACTGCGATCTTTGTCTCAAGTGGTGATGAAGTAGCTCAGGCTGATATTTTGGCCAAGACCCCAAAAGCTGTTGCTAAGTCAAAAGATATTACCGGCGGTCTTCCAAGAGTTAGTGAGCTATTTGAAGCAAGACGCCCTAAAAATACAGCTATCGTTGCAGAGATTGATGGTGTGGTTAGATTTGATAAGCCACTTCGCTCAAAAGAGCGCATAATCATCCAAGCTGAAGATGGCACAACTGCTGAGTATTTGATCGAGAAAAGTCGTCAGATACAAGTAAGAGACGGGGAATTTGTCCATGCTGGCGAGAAACTAACTGATGGGCTAATCTCAAGCCACGATATTTTAAGAATTCTTGGTGAAAAAGCGCTTCATTATTATTTGATTAGCGAGATTCAACAAGTTTATCGTCGCCAAGGTGTTGCGATTGCAGATAAACATATCGAGATCATCGTCTCTCAAATGCTTCGCCAAGTCAAAATCGTCGATAGCGGAAATACAAATTTCATAGTTGGCGATATGGTCTCAAGAAATAAATTTAAAGAAGAGAACGAGCGTATCATGAACATGGGTGGTGAGCCAGCTATTGCTGAGCCGATCCTTCTTGGTGTTACAAGAGCGGCTATCGGAAGTGATAGTGTGATCTCTGCTGCATCGTTCCAAGAGACAACTAAAGTCTTAACAGAAGCATCTATCGCTGCTAAATTTGACTATCTTGAAGATCTAAAAGAGAACGTTATCCTAGGACGTATGATTCCGGTTGGAACTGGTTTTTATAAGGATAAAAAAGTAAAAATCAAAGAAAACTAATACTTCAAGCCCCTATTTTGGGGCTTAACCTCTTTATAAAATTAAGTCAATTAAAAATTTACAAGCTATTAACTATCACCTAATAAAATCCTTATCTTTAAATCACATCATGGAGAATTTATGAAAAACATTGATCTTGGACTTTTATTTATACGTTTAGGACTTGGTATCTGCCTTTTTATGCATGGTTTTGGTAAAATTTTACATGGACTTAGTGGGGTAAAAGGTATATTAGTAAATGCTGGTTTGCCTGGATTTTTGGCATATTTTTCTTACCTTGGAGAGGTCTTAGCGCCCATTATGTTAATTATTGGTTTTTATTCAAGAGTAGGTGCTATCCTAGTTTTAGGCACTAGTATTACTATTTTATACTCGTACTATGGATTTACAAATTTATTTGCATTAAATGAAGTTAATGGTTTTAAATCAGAACTTATTTACCTTTATATTGCTATTTCACTTTGTATTCTTTTGACAGGTAGTGGCAAATATGCTGTCAAACAAGACTAATGCAAAATAAAGACAGCAGAATTTTTATAAAATCAAGAATTAGGTGAGTAAGTCTAACTTATTAACCGTTATTTAAGTTTATTTTAAATAAAATTAAGTCTTTTTAATAAATTTAGTTGAAAGGAATTATTGTGCCAACCATAAATCAATTGGTCAGAAAAGAACGCAAGAAAGTGACCGTTAAGTCAAAATCTCCAGCGTTAAAAGAGTGCCCTCAAAGAAGAGGAGTTTGCACTAGGGTTTATACTACAACTCCTAAAAAACCAAACTCAGCTTTGAGGAAAGTTGCCAAAGTTAGGCTAACAAGTGGTTTTGAAGTCATCAGCTATATCGGCGGTGAAGGTCATAACCTACAAGAACACAGTATCGTTTTAGTTCGCGGCGGTAGGGTTAAAGACTTACCAGGTGTTAAATATCACATCGTTCGTGGTGCACTTGATACTGCTGGTGTTGCAAAAAGAACAGTTTCTCGTTCTAAATATGGTGCTAAACGCCCTAAAGCTGGCGCTGCAGCTGCAACAAAAAAGTAAAAATTTAGGTTCGCAGACGTTGCTAAAATTTGCAAACGTTTGAGTAAAATTTCATAAAAATTTGAAGGAAAGATCAAAATGAGAAGAAGAAAAGCCCCTGTAAGGGAAGTCTTACCTGATCCGATTTACGGAAATAAAATAATCACTAAATTTATTAATTCTCTTATGTATGATGGCAAAAAAAGCGTCGCTACTGAGATAATGTATGGTGCTATTAAAGCCATAGAAAAGAAAAATGCTGAGGTTAAAGGCATCGACGTTTTTAACGATGCTATTGAAAATGTAAAACCTATTTTAGAAGTTAAATCACGCCGTGTTGGTGGTGCTACTTATCAAGTACCAGTTGAGGTTCGCCCAGCTCGCCAACAAGCTCTTGCTATCCGCTGGCTTATAACTTACGCTAGAAAAAGAAGCGAAAGAACTATGATAGATAAACTAGCGAATGAGCTCTTAGATGCGGCAAACTCAAAAGGTGCATCTTTCAAGAAGAAGGAAGATACTTACAAGATGGCAGAGGCTAATAAAGCATTTGCTCACTACCGCTGGTAAGAAAGAATTAGTATGGCAGAGAGAAAAACGCCTTTACATAAGGTAAGAAATATCGGTATTGCGGCTCACATTGATGCTGGAAAGACAACTACTAGTGAGAGAATTTTATTCTTTACTGGCATGAGCCATAAAATAGGTGAGGTTCATGATGGTGCTGCTACCATGGACTGGATGGAACAAGAAAAAGAGCGTGGTATTACTATTACTTCAGCTGCGACTACGGCATTTTGGAAGGGTTATCAAATAAACCTAATCGACACTCCGGGACACGTTGACTTTACTATCGAAGTTGAGCGTTCTATGCGTGTTCTTGACGGTGCTGTTTCAGTATTTTGTTCTGTTGGTGGTGTTCAACCACAATCGGAAACTGTTTGGAGACAAGCAAATAAATATCACGTACCAAGAATCGTTTTTGTTAATAAAATGGATAGAATAGGTGCAAATTTCTTTAGAGTTGAAGAGCAGATTAGGGAAAGACTAAAAGCAAACCCAATTCCTATTCAAATTCCTATAGGTGCTGAGGATAACTTTAGAGGTGTGGTTGACCTTGTAAGAATGAAAGCTTACGTTTGGAATGATGAGAAAAAACCAACTGACTATGTTGAAGAAGAAATTCCAGCTGAAGTTAAAGATAAAGCAGAAGAATATCGCGCGAAACTAATCGAAGCTGTTTCAGAGACAGATGATAGCTTGATGGAGAAATTTTTTGCTGGCGAAGAGCTAAGTGAAGAAGAAATTAAAAAAGGCATAAAAGCAGGCTGCTTGAGAATGACTATCACGCCTATGCTTTGTGGAACTGCGTTTAAAAACAAGGGTATTCAACCTCTACTTGATGCTGTTGTTGATTACTTGCCAGCTCCAGATGAAATTGAAGCTATTAAAGGCGTATATGAAGATGGTACTGAAGTAACCGTTGAAAGTACTGACAATGGTGAATTTGCAGCTCTTGCATTTAAGATCATGACCGATCCATTTGTTGGACAGCTAACATTTATTCGTGTTTATAGAGGAAGCCTTGAAAGTGGTAGCTATGCTTACAACACAGTTCAAGACTGCAAAGAGAGAATCGGTCGCTTGCTAAAAATGCACTCAAATAAACGTGAAGAGATTACTGAGCTTTTTGCTGGTGAGATCGGTGCTGTTGTTGGTCTAAAAAATACTCTAACAGGTGATACTCTAGCTAGCGAGAAAGATAAAGTTATCCTTGAAAGAATGGACTTCCCTGAGCCAGTTATTAGTGTTGCAGTTGAACCAAAAACAAAGGCAGACCAGGAAAAAATGGCAATAGCACTTCAAAAACTAGCTCAAGAAGATCCAAGTTTTAGAGTTAGTACAGACGAAGAGAGTGGTCAAACTATTATTAGCGGTATGGGTGAGCTTCACTTGGAGATCATAGTTGATCGTATGCTTCGTGAATTTAAGGTAGATGCTGAAGTTGGACAACCACAAGTTGCTTATCGCGAAACTATTCGTAAGACAGTTGAGCAGGAATATAAGTATGCTAAACAATCAGGCGGTCGTGGTCAATATGGTCACGTATTTTTACGTATTGAGCCGCTCCCAGCTGCTAGTGGATTTGAGTTTGTTAATGATATCAAAGGTGGTGTTGTTCCAAAAGAATATATTCCAGCTGTTGAAAAAGGTTGTAAAGAGGCACTTCAAAGTGGTGTTCTTGCTGGTTATCCAGTCGAAGATGTTAAAGTTACACTATTTGATGGTAGCTACCATGAAGTTGACTCGTCTGAAATGGCATTTAAACTTGCTGCTTCAATGGGCTTTAAGGAAGGTGCTAGAAAAGCAGGTGCTGTTATTCTTGAGCCTATGATGAAAGTTGAAGTAGAAACTCCAGAAGAGTATATGGGTGATGTTATAGGCGACCTTAATAAACGCCGTGGCCAAGTAAATTCAATGGATGATAGAAATGGTGTGAAGATCATTGCAGCTTATTGTCCATTAGCTCAAATGTTTGGCTATTCAACAGATCTTCGCTCAATGACTCAAGGCCGTGCAACTTATTCAATGGAATTTGATCACTACGAAGAAGTTCCTAAAAACGTAAGCGATGAGATCATTAAAAAGAGAAATGGCTAATTAACCAAAGAAGGGCAGAGTAATCTGTCCTTCAAAAATTATTTATTATGATAAAATCTATCTACAAAATATATGAATTGTCCTCATAGCTCAGCTGGATAGAGCGTAGAATTCCTAATTCTAAGGCCACAGGTTCGAACCCTGTTGGGGACACCATCCATCATGCAATCATTTTTGTAAAATACAAAGTGCTCAAACAAGTGTTTTTAAAATATACTAAAACGTATAATAAGATATAGCAATTTATAAAAATGCTCTTATGCTGATCAGCAAATAGAGTAAAAGAGAAAATACAAAGAATGGACCTTATAAAAAAGATCATAAGTTATATGCAAACAAGATCACTAATATCAAAGAAAATTTTATAAAAAGCATAATGGTAAATGACTATATTTTCATCAATCTAGTCGGTTTATCTATATATGCATTCGTAGTGGGTTTAGCTTTTTTATCAACGCGTTATATTATTAATTTTTATCTAAACTAATAAATTTTATCAACAAAAATTTTTATATATTTAATAATCCGTGCTAATATTTCAAAAATTTATTTAAGGAGAGTAGATGAAAAAAATTTTACTTTTAGGAGCTGTTTGTTGTATGTTGTCAGCTGATGTTAAAACCGTTAATATAAGCCCAGATGAGATCAAAAAATATGATCAGATTATCGATATAAGAACTCCATCTGAGTGGCAAGAGACTGGCGTTATCGCAGGTGCAAAGACTATAACTTTTAATCCAAACGATAAGAGTGCATTTTTGGAGGAGCTTTCAAAGGCAGTTGATATCAAAAAACCTATTGCTCTTGTTTGCAGAAGCGGCAGAAGAAGTACGGCAGCAGCTACATCGATAGATAGCTCAGATCTTAAGATAATAAATTTGGATGGAGGTATGAGCAGTTTGATCGAGCAAGGCTACAAAACTACACCATATAAAAAATAGAAAAATTTATGATTCTACATTTGACTACAAGATAATTTTATTTTGTAGTCAAATTTTATATCAAATAATAAAATTTATTATTTGATTAACCACCGATTAACTCTAGCTATATATAATTTCATCATATTTATAATAAAGAAGGAGACAAAATGTCAAAAGTTATTTTACAATTAAATGTTATTCAGGCTGATGCAAATGCACTTTATATTAAATTTCACGACCTTCACTGGAATGTAAAAGGTATTCAATTTTTTAGCGTTCATGAATACACAGAAAAGGCCTACGAAGATATGAGTGAGATATTTGACGATGCAGCTGAGAGAGCTCTTATGCTTGGTGGCAGACCTATCGTCAAGGCTGAGGAGCTAGCAAAAGTTACTCATATCAAACACGAACCAAAAGAAATTTACACTCCAACTGAGGTTTTAGAGATTGTCTTGGCTGATTATAAACACCTCTTGGGTGAGTTTAAAAAGCTTGACGAGCTTGCAGAAGGCGATACAACAACTCAAATGTATGCACAAGATCAAATCGCAAAATTTGAAAAAGCCATCTGGATGCTAAACGCAACACTTAGCAAATAACTACTAGCGGGAGTTTTCCCGCTCTATCTAAATAAATTCTACTTTTTGGCGATATTGATTTTATAAATTCTAAGGAGCCAAAATGAAGATTTCTCAAATTGCAAACTCATATAATAATTTAGGTCTAAAAGAAAATGTAAAATCAGAAATTTCACTTCATAAAGATGAAAAAGATATCTCTAAAAAAGAGTCTGAAATTATAAATTTAACAGCCAAAGACATTTCAAATAGCTACTTTTTGCAGTATCAAAAAGAGATCGTTAAAAGTAGTAGTTCAAATTTATTAGCCCAAAGCGGCTTAAGCTTTAATGCGCCTAAAAATTTATCAGAAATTTTATCAGGACTTGATCTTGCAAGTATCGGCTATAACGGTAAATCCTTAAATGAGCTAAGTAGTGACGAGACAAATGATCTTATTAGCGAGAATGGATTTTTTGGTATCGCAAATACGGTTGATAGGATAGCTAGTTTTGTGTTAAATGGTGCAGGCTATGACATAGAAAAACTAAAAGCTGGTAGAGAAGGTGTGGCAAAGGGGTTTGAGGATGCGAAGAAAATTTGGGGAGGTGAGCTCCCTGAAATTTCTCAAAAGACCATTAAAAAGACCCTTGAGACACTTGATAAAAAGATCGCCGAGCTTGGCGGTAACGTTTTAAATGTTTCAGCTTAACTATCTTAGGCAGGCTCGCCTAAGATAAATTTATATGATTGTGCATATAAATTTAGATACGAGCCTTTAATTTCCCGCAAAATTTATTTAATCTTAAAAGTTATACTTTGCCGTTTTACACTAAGGAGAAGAGATGAAAGCTAAAATTTTACTTCCACTGACAACTGCTATCATGTTTTTGGGTTGCTCATTTTTTGAAGACAATCCACCAGTACGAAAACAGCCAAGACAGGTCATGCAAAATACACCAGCAAAAAGCTCGATCAAAGGTTTTATAAAAGAGGTTACTTATAAAGATTCAAAATACTGCTATGAAATAGTGGCGAGCGATACAAAAAACCACAAACTTAATAAAGCAAATTTTTGTGCAAATAGATACTATTATGATAAAGGTGACTTAGTCTATGCGACTTTTTATGCAGATAAACTTATAGATATGCTTCTTATAAAAGAGGGCGGCTCTAGTGGCTTATATAATGGTATAAAAAAGCCACAAAATGAAGTGATTATTAAAAGAAAAAATGTAAAAACAAATATAGAAGTGCCAAAAGAGGAAAAAATTTCTTTTTAATTACCGTTGATTTACTGCTTGCTTATATAATTTCAACAGCAATCAAAACTAGAACTCCTTTTAAGGGGCAAAGCAACAGCCCCTTTTTCTTTTTATTCCCTTTTCCAAAAATGCTGTTTTTGAGGTTAAAATTATCAAAAATATACTTTTTTGGTTAAAATCAGTAAACGATTGGTAACAAAAATTAAAAATTTTATGATTTTTTAAGCTTTAAATTAAAATTTATAGATTATAATCGTTGTCACAAAACCTTAAAAGGAGAAAAAATGAAACTAACAAAAATTAGTTTAGCCACTTTGGTTGCTTTAGGTGCGTTTTCAAGCGTAGCAAGTGCTACTCCACTTGAAGAAGCTATAAAAAATGTAGATCTTTCAGGATTTGCAAGATATAGATATACAAATACTCACAATAAAGATACAGAGCAAAGTGATGTTACAAAAAAAAGCGAAGCTAATCATCAATTTAGAATGGTTACAAACTTTAAAGCCGCTATTGATGATAACTTCTTTGGAGTTATTGGTTTAAGATATAACTCTGTTGATGGCTCAGGTGATAACGCTAAAACAGATAATACAGATGGTACAGATAAAACAGATACAACAAAGACATTTGCTGTTCATCAATTCTATCTTGGCTATAAAATTGGCGGTACAACTATCACAGCCGGTAAACAAGCCATTGGTTCATACTTTACTGATGATGCAGTTGGTACAGGTGTAAGAGTAGTAAATGAAGACATCGAAGGTCTTACGCTTACAGCTTTAGCATTTGATGCTATCTCTAGTGAATGGGCTGATGGTGATTTATACAAGAAGGCAACAGGTTCTTTAGACAGTTATGATGTTGGTAATCTATATGCAGCTGGCATAGCTGGCTCATATGATCCAGTAAATTTCCAACTATGGTATGCTAGTTTAACAAACCTAGCTGACCTACTTGCTGCTGATGTTTCAGCAAATTTTGCTATTACTAATGATGTTTCTTTGGGTGCAAGACTTAACTATGTAAATAGCACAGTTGATGCTAGTGCAAAAAGCAAACTAGGATATAACGATGGTAACTTCTATGCTGGAGAACTTTCAACTTCACTATTTGGTTTTGATTTAGCTGGTGGTTATATCGGTTGGAAATCTAAAGATAAAGGTATATCAGCATTTTCATTTGAAGACCAAGGAAGCTTGATTGACGCAGGTGAAGATATATTTGACTGGACATATGCAGAAGGCAAAGGTAACTTCTTCTACGTAACAGGTGCTTATACATTTGATAAATTTACAGCTGGTTTAGACTATGTAAAAGGTACTCAAAAAACATCAGCTGGTGCTGGTAATCCAGATGCAAAAGATAAAGTTGAAGAATTTGTTCCAAGATTTGCTTATCAATACAGCAAAAAGTTGAAATTTAGTTCATTCTACTCTTTCCAAACACATAAATTAGATAATGATGAGAAAAAGAAAGAAGATAAATTCAGATTTGAAGCTAAATACTCATTCTAATTCATAGCTCATTAATCAACTTATGATATAATCCCGGGTCGGAGTAATCTGATCCGGGATTTTTAAATTTAGAGCAAAATTTCAAGGAAAATTATGAAAAGTATTAAAATTTCTTTTTTGGCGTGTTTTTTGGTGGCAAATGCCTTTGCAGCTTCACAAGTCTACTATATAGAAGCTCGTGGTGAGTTTGGTAAAGAACTTGCTGAAATGGCAAAAAAGCAGGCTAATGATAGAAATGAAAAAGTAAATGTCTATGTTGATGAAGATCCAAGACGTTATAAAGATAATAGAATTTTAAAATTAGGCGTTGATAGAAAGGGCAGATATAGTGTTTCTTTGGGTAAGGAGCTTTATGAAAAGCAATGTGCTAGCTGTCATGGCGAGAATGCTGATAAAAGGCCATTTGGTTCAACGCCTCTAAAAAATATAGATGCTAAGGATATTGAAGATAGCATCATCTCTTATAGAAGTGACTCAAGTTTCGGTGGAAGCGGTAAAAATGTAATGCAAAACCAAGCTAAAATTCTTTCAAATAATGACCTTGGTGCGATTCTTGCCTATCTAAAAGGCAAAGATGCATTTGCTGAACAAGACGCAAATGAAAACAAACCAGTCTCTACTCAAACAAAGCAAGGTAGTTATTTAAGATAATTTTCACTTTGATAGCTTTGTCATAATATAAATAAAAGGAAGCAGATGTTAAATCCAAAATCATTATTTTTAAGTATGGGCTCAGCTATTGTTTTGATGATAATCTTTGCCATAGCTAGCGGAGCCGCTACGATAATAGAAAGTAAAACTAGCACAGAAGCTGCATGGTACTATGTTTACGGTGCCAGCTGGTTTGCGCTCATTCAACTACTTCTTGGTATAAATTTGACCTATAATATCTTTAGATATAACTTAATCGATCCAAAAAAACTCCCTTCGCTTATATTCCATCTTGGTTTTATCGTTATCTTAATCGGTGCTGGTATAACAAGATACATTGGCTTTGAGGCTGATATGCATATAAGAGAAAAAACTCAGTCAAATATCGTTACGACAAAAATATCCTATTTAAATTTAACCGCATTAAACGATAATGGAGAAGAGATAAATGCTGCTTTGCCGTTAGGACTTTCTGATGCAAAAAAAGGTTTTGATCTAAAGCTAAAAATAGCAGATATTGAAGCTAATTTAAAATTTAAAGAATTTGTGCCAAATGCAAGTTATAAGTTTGTGGATGATAAAAATGGGCAACCAGTAGTGGAATTTGTGGTTTCAAACGAGAGTGAAAGTGAAGAAATCTTCTTGTTAGAAGAAGAGGAAGCAAGAGTTGCAGATATTAGTTTTATCTTTAATGCTAAGCCGGATGAGAGTAAAAAATATGTGCTTTTTAAATTAGTGGATGGAAATTTCACAGTTACTTCAAATACTGATCTTTCAAAATTTACAATGAGTGATAGTTCAAAAACTGAGTTAAAAGCTGGTAGTGTAAATGATTTTGGCATGGGTAGTCTTTATACTATTTCAAATATAAATTTTGCTCCAAGATTAGTTTCAGTTCATGCTTCAAGGAAGCTAGTTAGTACAAAAGATAGCGAATTTAACGCCTTGATAGCTGAATTAAATTATAAAGGCGAGAGTAAAGAGATGCATATTTTTTACAACCTAACAGAACCTTCACGCTTGGCTGTGGCTGGACAAAAATTTAACGCTTCATGGGGCGCACAGCAGGTTAAACTTCCGTTTAGCTTATACTTAAAAGACTTTGAGCTTAAAAGATATCCTGGTTCAAATTCGCCTATGAGCTATTCAAGTGAAGTTATTGTAAAAGATGATACAAACATATCGGGGCTTGACTATAAAATTTATATGAATCATGTGCTTGACTATGATGGGTATAGATTTTTCCAAAGTTCATACGATACAGATGAAAAGGGAACCATTCTCTCTATCAATAAAGATCCAGGCAAGATACCAACTTATATTGGCTACTTTCTACTTGGACTTGGCTTTGTGTTAAATGTTTTAAATCCTGGTAGTCGTTTTAGAAAGCTAGCTAAGTTAATCGATAATGAATCAACAAAAGGCGGTAAAAAGGTTGTTGCTATCATTGCCATTATGCTTTTAAGTTTAAATTTTAGCTCATTAAAGGCTGAAGACTTTTTGCCTAATATCAGCAAAGAGCACACACAAAAGCTTTCTAGACTTATTGTGCAAAGCTCAGATGGTAGAATGAAGCCATTTGATACTCTTAGCAAAGAAATTTTAAATAAAATACATAGAAGCGAGAATATAAATAGCCTAAACTCGAATCAAGCCATGCTTTCAATAATGGTAACGCCTGATTTTTGGCGAAGTGAAAAAATTATCTCACTTGGACAAAGCAAGGAGCTAAAAAAAGAGCTTGGCATAGATGAAAATGCAAAATATGCAAGTTTTAATGATTTTTTTAGAGCCACAAAAGATGGCGGAAGTGAATATAAACTCACAAAATTTGCTGAAATTGCTAATCGTAAGCATCCTGGATCACGCAATACATTTGACAAAGATGTGATAAAGATCGACGAGAGATTGAATGTTTTTTATATGATATTTATTGGTGAAATTTTTAAAATTTTTCCAAAACAAGATGATCCGTCAAACTCTTGGTATTCGCCTGCTAGTGCAATGATGTACTTTCCGCCTAAAGAGGCCGATCTAGTCATTAATATGATGAGAGAGTATTTTGCAGCAGTTGATGCAGCAACAAAAGATAATGATTGGAGTAAGGCTGATGCCGCACTTGATAAAATTTCAGCCTATCAGCAAAAGTATGGCTCTGCTGTAATGCCAAGTGAAAAAAAGATAAATATAGAAATTTTGTTTAATAAAATTCAAATTTTTGAGCGATTGACGCCGGTTTATCTTTTGGCTGGACTTGCGCTTTTATTTTTTGTTTTTGTTAAAATGCTAGCTCCAAAAGTTCAGATAAATGGTATTGTAAGAGTTGTATACATTATAAATTTACTAGCTTTTCTTGCTCATACTGTCGGACTTGGACTTCGTTGGTACATTGCTGAACATGCGCCTTGGAGTAACGCTTATGAATCGATGGTCTATATCGCTTGGGCTTTAGGATTTTCTGGTATCGTCTTTGCAAAACGTAGTCCTATCGCTCTTGCTCTTACGTCCATATTGGCTGGTGTTACATTGTTTGTTGCGCACCTTAACTGGATGGATCCACAGATCACTACACTTGTGCCAGTGCTTCAAAGCTACTGGCTAACAATACATGTCTCTGTCATTACTGCAAGTTATGGATTTTTAGGGCTTTGTGCGTTACTTGGTGGCTTTACACTATTGCTTATTATTTTGCAAAATAAGAAAAAGCCAAATCCAGAAATTTCTCGCAACATCCTCGAAGCTACCCGCATAAATGAGATGGCTATGATACTAGGACTTAGCTTGCTTACTCTTGGAAATTTCCTAGGCGGTGTTTGGGCAAACGAGAGTTGGGGCAGATATTGGGGCTGGGACAGCAAGGAGACTTGGGCATTAGTTTCGATACTTGTTTATGCCGCAGTTCTTCATATAAGATTTATTCCAAAGCTAAACAATCAATATGCGTTTGCAGTTGCTTCGTTCTTTGCTTATTGGTCGATTATTATGACTTATTTTGGTGTAAATTTTTATTTAGCTGGCATGCACTCATATGCAGCTGGCGATCCATTGCCAGTGCCTGATTTTGTCTGGATTAGTATTGTGATAATGGTGCTTATGAGTGTTTTGGCATTTACAAAGCGATCACTTTGTTCAAGGCTTTAGATGCTAATAAAAGGTCTAATAGTTTTCTTTATTGTACTGCTATTAATTGCAATTTGTGCACTAATCTATTTACTTTTAAGAAATAGGGATTATAGCACCGAAACAAAGGAGCTTGTATTAGAAAAAGAAGAGATAACGATCGAAAAGCTTGAAAAGCTTGCAGGTGATAATAGTTTAAGCAAAAACGAGCTTTTCGAACTTATTCAAATCTTTGTAGGAAATTTTAGTATACCAGCTAAAAATAACCAAGTCATGCCAAAAGAGGCAAATAACTATATAAATTTTATAATTTTAATCTGCTCTCATAAAAATTCTGATGCAAAGCTCATTAGTTTTTTAGACAAAGAAGCTAAAAAGAAAAACCCAAGCTACATTGTCGAAATAGAAGAGAGTGAAAAAATCGGCATAGAAAATCGCAAAAATCGTAGATAAATTTATTCAAAAAAGTGTAGTTAAAATATCTTAAAATCAAGCTTGGGATAAAAAATGAGTTCTTATGATATTGATTCTATGTATGTGATATTTCTTATTCTCTTTTCAATCGTATTGCCTATATTTTTGATAATTCCTGCAGGTAGATATAACATAAAGGTTTATGCGAGTAAATTTGATCTAGTCGGACTTCATCTAATTTTTCCAATCATTATATTGCCTGCTTTGGTAAGTGCTTTTATTTTTGTTTGCAGCTTTTTAAATATTTCAGATTATGCTGGTTTAAGCTTTGTATTCTATGCTTTTTTGATTCTAATGATGGCCTATATAATTTATGGTTTTTATGTTTGTATCAGATACAACTACGGCTTTTTTCATTGTATCGTAGCGCTATTCTTAAGATTTAATTATGTTACACCACTTATTTATCTAATCTTTTTGATCAGTTTAGATTTTCTATTTATAATTTAATTGCTATTAGAAAGTAAAAGTATTTTAAGAGCATTAAAGGTTTTGCAATTAGAGAAAATGCCAAAAAAGCAAGAGAAATTTTTATATTTAGCTTTTGCTTGGTTTTTAGGTCCTTTTTATCTTTAAAATTTTAGTCCAAAGCAGGCTTTTGTTTTGTCTTATCGTTTTTAAGCTTATCTTTTTTGGCTTCAAACTCAGCTATTACATTTACATCAGGAAATAAATATCCATCCTCAACCATCAGATCAACTGCTTTTTTAAACATAGGCAAGGCACTTTGAGCACCGAAGTAGTAGTAAGGTCTTTTAGGATCCCTTGCTAAAACGCCTATTGTGTAGCTATTGCCTCTTGTATCATTTACAAAGCCAAAAAATGAGCCATTGTAGGTATTGCTGTATCCACCACTACCTGAGGCAATGTGTGCAGTTCCAGTCTTGCCACCTATCTCAAGTCCTGGCGTAAAGGCTTTTAGTCCAGTACCTTTCTCAACCGTTTTTATTAAAATTCTCTTCATTATCTTTGCGGTCTCTTGTGATATAACTTGAGCTGGCTCGGACTTTGGCAAATCATATCTTTTTCCATTTCTCTCTAAGTAGGCAACCATGTGAGGAGTAACTTCAATGCCTTTATTGTTAAATGTATTATAGGCTTTTAAAAGCTGCATAAATGTAGCTTGCAAGCCGTATCCGTAGCTCACAGTCGCCTTATATGTCGATGAGTTTAGCTTTGTAACTGTTGGCATCATGCCTACTTGCTCGTAAGGTAGATCTATGCCAGTTTTTCTTGAAAAGCCAAAATTTAAAAGTCCTTGATAAATTTGTGGACCATTTAAACGTTCAACAAGTTGAATCATACCGATGTTTGAGCTATGTACGATTATATCTTCAGCACTCATAAAAGGCTCTGGATGGGTATCTTTGATTATCCTTTTGCCAAGTTGATATCGGCCATTATAGGTATTTACAAGCTCAAATGGATTTACTTTCTTCTCCTGAAGTAAGATAGAAAATATAAATGGCTTAAAAACTGAGCCAACTTCATAAGCATATTCACTAACGGTCGAATTTAGAGCGCTATAATCTTGCTTTCTTATGTTTGAAGGATCATATCTTGAGCTAGAAGCTAGGGCTAAAATTTCTCCATTTTTGCTATTCATTATGCAGATGACTAACTCTTTTGCATCTAGAAATTCACGCTTTTCATCTAAAATTTGCTCTAGTTTAGTTTGAAATTTAAGCGGTATAGAAAGCACCGCATTGTAGCCATCTACTCTTGTTGCTAAATTTGAGTCACTTGTTAAAATGATATTGTTTCCAATATCACGAGGCCCTAAAATTTTTGCATTTTGTATCGGAGCTAAATAATCTTCATAATATCTCTCAAGACCTTTTACGCCTTTACTTTTTGTAAGTGCGTCACTTTCAGTTTTGCTCACGTAGCCAATAGCTGGTGTGAGGGCGTCTTTTGACATAAATTTACGATTTTGGCCGCTCTCCATTACTCTCATGCCCTGAAATGAAGCAAGTCCTGTTTTTGGATCAAGGTATGAAACCAAAATGCTCTTGCGATTTAGCTTTCTTGAGAGCTCTTGAAGGTAGGTAGCACCCTTTGCATCAATGCTATATGAGAGCGTAACGATACCTTTTGTGCCATTTATAATCTTTCTTACTTTGTTTGGATCGTCGCCGCTGTAAAGCGAATATAGCTTGATAAACATCTCTTTTTTATTAGGATCAATATTTCTAGCGTCAAGCATTACTTTGTAGAGTTTTTGACTTGAAGAGATGCTAAAGCCATCTTTTGTGATTATATTACCACGAATTGCTGTGTTTATATCGCTTGTTTGAAGCCTAGGAAGCTTTCGCTCTATACTTGCTCTATAAAATATGACAAGCACAAATATTGAAATTCCAAAAGTAATTAATAAAAAAAGTATGGTTATTTTTGATTTTCTGGAATTCATTAATGACTTAAATTTGTGTTCTAGAAATTTCTTTATAAGCACTTAGTGCTTTGTTGCGAATTTCTAGCATAAGCTTCATGCTAGTCTCTGCTTTGCCTATCGCAATAGCAGCTTGGTGAAGATCTTTTACCTCGCCAGTTGCAAGATCGGCTATGGCTTTATCAGCGTTGATTTGGACTTTATTTAGCTCTTTTAAAGAGTCATTTAGGGCATTTTCAAAGCCGCCTTCTTCGCCTGCTTTTGCTATTTTATTTGAATTTTCATTTTTATTTATTTTGTCTAAATTTATACTATTTATCATTATGCTTGTCCTGAAATAAGTGATATCGCACTTTGTGCTATTGTTTTTGCATTTTGAAAGGCTGCCACGTTTGCTTGATATGCCCTTGTTGCTTCAAGTAGGTCAGACATCTCAATGACTGGGTTTATATTTGGAAATGCGACGTAGCCATTTGCATTTGCGTCTGGATGGCTCGGGTCATATTTTAGCTGAAAGTCCTTATCGTCGCGCACCACTTTATCTACGATCACACTAGTTAGGGCAGGGTGAGCGTTTCTTGGTGAGCTTGGATCGTCAAGCGGATTTTCATACTCGAGTAGACTTTGTGAGCTTTTAAGCTGATCGTTTAAAATTTTATCAAAATTCATCTCTTTAAAGATCACCTCTTGTCTTCTATAAGGCCCACCTTCAGCCGTTCTTGTAGTTTGAGCATTTGCTATGTTTGAGCTGATGACGTTCATCCTGAAGCGTTGCGCGCTTAGTCCGTATCCACTAATATCAAAATCGTTTAAGTATGACATCATCTCTCCTAGTTCTTAGCACTTGCGTCTATTACGCTTTTAAAGATATTACCCTGAGCCTTGTAGGCGCTATCAAGGGCGTTTATCATAACTGTATTTTTACCCATTTCTGTTGTCTCAACATCAAGATCAACCGTGTTTGCGTCATTTCTAGCCATGTGACCGTCACGCAAGAAAATTTGAGCTGTATCGCTTTTTGGGAAATCAACCGCAGCCATGTGCGCTTCGTTTGTTTTAGCTAAATTTAGTTTTTTGCTTTCTGAAACGTTATAAATTTCATTTGCTTTTTCTTTTAAAACATCTTCAAATCTTATATCTCTAGCTTTATAAAATGGTGTATCAACATTTGCAAGATTGCCAGAGATTAGTTTTTGGCGTAGTTCTCTGCCTGCAAGAGCTGATTCAACAAGAGGGCTAGATTTTGATTTATCTAAAACAAACATTTAAAATCCTTATGAAATTTCACATTTTTATAAGCAAACGATGTTCCAAATATAGAGCAAATTTATTTTGTCTCATAAATTTTTGACAGATCTTCTTTCATTTTTGTGACTTTTATACCACCAAGATAGTATTTTACCCCGTATTGTCCGCTATCTACGTCTGTTAAAATTTGATATTCGCCATTTTTTATCACGACCTTGAAAGGTAGTGCGATCTCGTGTTTATATTCGATGTCTCTTACGATCTGCTCGGCAAGTCTATCATTTATCTTTTGATCGTTTGTTATGAAATAATAGGCATTAAATTTTTGCATAAATTCGTGTAAAACATACTCATTTGTGACATTTTCAAAATGAGTTAGTCCAATTAGTATAAATTTATCTTTGTTTTCAAGCTGGTATTTTGTAAGCTCAGCTGCCTCTTTTTGACAAGGCGGGCAAAATGTACCAAAAATATCGATCATTAAAACCTTATTTTCATCATTTTTGATAGCAAAGCCGCGGTCTTTTCGAACTAAAGTAAGCTCCTTGCCGCTCACATCTACAAGTTTAACTTCTTCATTTGGGCTAAATTCTTTAAAATTTGCACTGCTGCTTTCATCATCGCTACAACCAAAAAAAGCAAATAAAGTGATTATTAAAACGAGTAAATTTTTCATCTTATCCCTTAAACATATCTTTTTATGGCAGCTCTTGCCTCTTTGTCTGCCTCACGTCTTTTTAAAGTCTCGCGCTTGTCGTGTAAATTTTTACCTTTTGCAAGGGCTAGTCTTGCTTTTACGATGTTTTTATCGCTTAGATAAAGCGCCAAAACGACTAGAGCAAGCCCATCTTGTGAGACTTGACCAAAAATTTTATCGATCTGTTTTCTGTGCATCAAAAGTTTTCTGGCTGCTCGCTCATTTGGACGAAATGTGCTATGTGCAGTCTCGAGATAGCTGATATGGGCGTTTAGTAAAAAAAGCTCACCTTTTATGACGCGCACAAAGCTATCTTTTAAATTTGCTCTACCAGCCCTTAGAGCTTTGACTTCGCTGCCTTTTAAAACGATGCCAGCCTCAAAGGTTTCAAGTATGCTAAAGTCATGCAAAGCTTTTTTGTTTTTTGCTAGATCTTTTATCAAAATTTTACCTTTTATTTTACGCTAAATACGCTACTGCCGCTACCACTTAGAAATTTATCTTTAAACTCGTTCATCTGTGGATAGAGCTTAAAGCATGGGGCAAAAAGATCGTTTAGCTCCCTATTTTTATAAATTTCAAGTAGCTCTTTGCTTTTTAAATTTTGCATCTTTTTTGCAGCATTAACGTCTATGTATTGTAAGAAATTGCTTCTAAAATCTTGATAAACCGCCGGTGTGGAGCAAAAAACATTTGGTGTGAAGATATTTAAATCTGGCACTTCATCATCAAATTCTTCTATGATCTCACCTATACCTCTTACATTTGCTGCCTTGTAGCCACTTACGAAAAAAGCTACATCTGCACCGATTTTAGACGCTATTTGCATCAAATTTTCATGTTTTATATTTAAATTTAGCTCGTCATTTACCATTAGCAAAAAGGTGGCGGCGTTTGAACTACCTCCGCCAAGACCCGCACCAATTGGGATATTTTTGTTAATGATGATTTTATGGGAGCTAAAAAACTCGTCAAGCTCGTTTGAAAAGCCAGCTCTTTTTAGCTCATCTACCGCTTTTTGGATGATGTTATCTTTTATATCGCGGTTGTTGCATTCTATAGCAAACGAATCTGATTTCTTAAAATAAATTTCATCAAAAAGCTGCTCACAGAGGATAAAGCGCGATAAAATTTCGTGGTAGCTGCCTCTAGTGCCAACTATCTTTAAAAATATATTTATCTTTGCAAAGCTTTTCATTTCTCGATTTTTTTGGCTAGCTCGTGGATATCGGCTTCACTTGCAGTTTTTGTGGCATGGATATTTTCATTTTTGATATCATTTGCTAATTCGCTTCTTAGTATCATTGTATTTCGTGGCGCTTCGATACCGAGTTTAACGGTATTTTTTGAAATATTTACTATGACAACTTTTATGTCATTTCCTATTAAAATTTCTTCATTTTCTTTTCTTGCTAGGATTAACATTTTTCAACCTTATTTAGAGTGTAATTTATAGTATCATCCGTGATTTGGATTACGCTCATAAATTTATCATAATTTAGCAAATAAATTCCTTGCTTTTGTGTTTCAAAATCGTTAATTTTTAATTTCTTACCATCAAGAATATCGTTTATATCCCCAAGATATGTATTTTTCTGAATGTTTAAAAAATCACAAATATTCAAAAATTTTTCATTTTCGTAGCAAAATTTGCCTTCACTTGTCCTTTTTAATGAGCTTAAAGTTACATTATAACCAAGCTTTTTCCCAAAAATTTCTGCATACGAACGGATATAACTTCCTTCGCTTACGCTTAGACGGATAGTTAAAAATGGGTGCGAATAGTTTAAAATTTGGCTATCAAAAATTTCCATCGTTTCTGTCTTTAGCTCAAATTCTTCGCCGTTTCTAGCTAGCTTGTAGGCTCTTGTACCATTTACATGCTTGGCGCTAAATTTTGGCGGGATGTAGCTTATCTTGCCAGTCAGCTCACTTCTTATGGCTTCTAGTTTTTCTAAATTTATCTCTTTTACATTTGAAATTTCAGTGATATTTTCATTGTCCATGCTGGGACTGCTAGCCCCAAGCCAGATCGTTGCTTTATAGACTTTTGGGCTTTTGTCTAAAAATCTAAAAAATTTCGTATACGAGCCAAAAGCGACTATTAGGCAGCCACTAGCAAATGGATCAAGTGTACCTGAAAATCCAGCTTTTTTAACGCCGTATTTTCTCTTTAATCGCCCTAAAAAGTGGTTTGAGCTCATGCCAGCTGGCTTATTTGCCACGAAGATGGCGTTCATACGGCCTTTTCCACGAAGCTTGACATGATCTCTCTTACGTTGCCACCAAAATTTATAGTGAGCTTAAACTCTTTTTTGATCTTACTAACCGCACTCACCCTACCGATACCAAAAATTTTATGCTTAACCAAGTCGCCTTTTTTAAATTCATTACTCTTTTCGATGACTAGCGAGCCATGCGTGATACCGCTCTCACTTAAAAATCTACTCTTATTTAGCCTCGTGCGCTGACCCTTGTAAAAGCGCGAATTTGCAAAGCTTAGACTAAGTGTCTTTTTAGCTCTTGTGATCGCCACGTATGCAAGTCTGCGTTCTTCTTCGATGTCGCTGCCATCGCCGATGAGTGGAAAAAATCCCTCTTCAAGACCGATAACAAAAAGGTGCTCAAATTCAAGCCCCTTGCTCGCATGCACGCTCATAATGCTAATAGCCTCGTCACTGATGCCGTCTTGCTCGCTTGTTAGCGTGATCTCGTTTAGAAATTCCTCTAGATCAAAGCTTGGATTTTGCTTGATCTGATCTTTTAAAACAGCGTAAAACTCGTCGATGTTCGCCGCTCTTTCAGCACCATCTGGCAAGCTCTCGTAGTATTTTTTCACACCAAATTTAGCTTCAAATTTATCTATTAGGTCAAAAACCGAGCTGCTTTCTTGAAGCTCTTTTAGGCTGTTCGCAAACTCAACAAGTGCCGATTTCACCTTTTTACTAAAGGCTTCATCGTTATCAGAGATGTTTGAGATCGCCTCGTAAATGGAAATTTTGCCCTCAAATGCCATTTTTTCAAGCTTATCAAGGCTTACTTTACCAAGGCCGCGCTTTGGACGGTTTATGATGCGCCTTATTGAAAAATCATCGTTTGGATTATTTATCAGCCTTAGGTAGCTTATGATATCTTTGATCTCGGCTCTTTCGTAAAATTTTACACCACCGACCATTTTATAGGCGATCTGCTCTTTGTTTAGTCCATCTTCAAGTGAGCGAGAGAGCGCGTTTATGCGGTATAAGATCGCGATATCTTTTGCTTGCACGCCTTTGCTTAAAAGCTCTTTTATACATTTTGCGATCTTACCAGCCTCAACGCTCTCATCAAAGCTCTCTATCAAATTTACAGCCTCGCCTTCGCCTTTTGTGCCCACAAGCTTCTTGCCAAGTCGGTTGCGGTTATGATCTATTAACTCGTTTGCAGCTTTTAGTATCGCCTCGCTCGAGCGGTAGTTTTTCTCAAGCCTGATAATCTTTACATCTTTAAATTGATCTTTGAAATTTAAGATATTATCTATTTTCGCGCCGCGCCAGCCGTAGATACTTTGATCATCATCGCCCACCACGCAGATGTTTTCGTGGCATAGACAGAGCTTTTTTAGCAGTTTATATTGAAGGTCGTTTGTGTCTTGATACTCATCGACCATTATGTATTTGTATCGGTTTGAAATTTCTCTCGCAAGATCTTCGTTCTCGTCTAAAATTTTATATGTAAGACCCAATAAATCGTCAAAATCAACAAGATTATTTGTTTTTAAATAGTCTTCATATTTTTCATAAATTTGAGCAGCTTGTTTGTAAAAATTATCTTTGCTTTTATCGAAAGACGAGAAATTTGCATTTTTATAGACCTCTTCGACGCTTAAAAGTGAGTTTTTATAATTTGAAATTTCACTTGACAAAATCGCCGTGGCAACTGGACTTTCAAAGCTTTTGATGATGCGTTTTTTATCATCTGTGTCGATTATTACGAAATTATTTTTTCTGCCAAGCTTTTCAATATATAGCTTTAAAAACAAAAGTCCAAATTTGTGAAATGTACAAAGTAGTGGCGAGTAATTTTTGCCACTTTGGCTTAGCATCGCCATGGCTCTACTGCGCATCTCGTTGGCGGCTTTGTTTGTAAAAGTAAGAGTTAGTGTATTTGCCGCGTCTATACCGACCTCGCCGATGAGGTAAGCAAGCCTAGTTGTGATCGTCTTTGTCTTGCCGCTACCAGCTCCTGCAAGTATGAGCATCGGACCATCTATATGAGTAGCTGCTTCACGCTGGGCTTCGTTTAAATTTGATAGTAATTTTTCCATTTTTTGCTTTTTAAATTTTCTTTTGATTTTAACCAAAAATGCTTAAAATTACTATTTTTTCTTAAATATATCTTTATTTTTAGGATTTTGTAAAAAGACTGAAACCGATTTTTTTGTGTGGTCTGCTTGCTTCTCTTTTGGCTTATGAATAGAAAAATTTACAAGGATCGGGCTATTTTCAACCAAAATTTGAACCACTGCACCGAGCGGAAAGGAGACCACAGAGGCAAAATTTTCACTACCAAAGCCGGCCTCAAAGCTAAGCTCATCTTGCGTTAGTTTCGCACTCTCAAGCGTATAGCCACCAAGTGAAAACATAATGACTGGCATATTAAAGCTTCTACTTATCTCATCTGGCAAGCTTGGCTCAAAGCTAACTAGTGGTAAATTTGCCATAACTGAGAAATTTAGCCCCTTTTCAAGCAAAAAATCAATGCACTCATAGACGTGCATCTTCATCAAAAGCGCAAATTTCTCATCGTCTAAAATTTCGTCTAACATCTTAATCCTTTGAAATTTCTAAAAACTCATCTACTAGTTTTTTGACCTCGTTTATGCCTATCTGCCAGAAATTTTTATCATCTATATCAAAGCCAAATTTACCCACAAGCTCCCTTGGGCTAAGACTCCCGCCAAGGTTCAAAAACTCGGTGTAAATTTCGACAAAATTTTTACATTTACCGCTTTTATAAAGCCCAAAAAGTGCAAGTACAAGAAGCTGCGCGTAAGAGTAAGCGTAGCAGTAAAATGGCGTGTGGATGAAGTGCGGGATGTAGCTCCACCAAATTTTGTAGTAGTCATTTAGCGTGACACTTTTGCCAAACATCTTTTTGCTCTCTCTTAGCCAAATTTTATTTAGCTCATCTAGGCTGATCTCGCCTTCGTGTGCGTGCACAGCCCTTTCAAAGGTGGTGAAATTTATCTGGCGGTAAAGCGTGGCAAATATATCCTCGATCTTGCCAGCGAGCAGTGAAATTTTCTCTTTTTTGCTAAGGCCGTCTTTTACGTGGTCAAAAACTAGCATCTCACAAAAGACTGAAGCCGTCTCAGCCGTGGTTAGCGGAGTGTCTGAGTTTAGGTAGCTTACATTATAAGAGAGCTTTTGATGCACGGCGTGGCCAAGCTCGTGAGCTAGCGTGAAAAGGTCTCTTCGCTGGTTTGTGTGATTTAGCAAAATATAAGGGTGCGTGTCGCTTGATCCAGAGTGAGAAAACGCGCCACCTCGCTTGTTCGGAGCTGGATAAACGTCGATCCAGCCGTCACTAAAGGCGCTTTTGGCTATATCGCCAAATTTAGGTGAAAATGTCCCAAACGCCTTTAAAACTATCTTTTTGCACTCATCAAATTTATACTCGCCCTCACTGCTAAGAGGCGCGTATCTATCGTAATCATAAAGCTTTTTAAGACCTAAAATTTCTCTTTTTCGCTCGTAAAATTTAGAGACTAGGTCAAAATTTTTCTCAGTTACAGCAATTAGCGAATCAACGCTTTTTTTACTGATTTGATTTTCAAGGTGTCTTGGCTCTTCAGGGAGCTTGAAATTTCGTAGCTCGCAGCTTATTTTTAGATCAGTTTTTATCATATTGTATATGTAGCCAAGAAGGTGCTGGTGCTTGCTAAGTTCGTTTGAAAGGCTCTTAGCGGCTAGTTTTCGCACGCTTTGATCGTTGTCATGAAGCTTGGCTAAAATTTCCTCTTCATTTAAAAGCTCACCTTTAAATTTAAACCTCATCTTGCTCATGCTCTCATCAAAAAGCCTCGAAAAGCCCTCAGCCCCAGTGCTTGCAGTGCGAAGCAAGACTCTTTCTTCGGCAACGCTTAGTTGGTGTGGTTTTGCTTTAGCGAGATTGCTTAGATAGTAGCCATATTTTTTAGAGCTTTTGATAATTTCTTCTTGTTTTTTAGGGCTAAACTCATTAAATTTGATCTCAAAAAATATCAAATTTTCATTTGCTTTTGTTGCTATCTCATCGATCTTTGCGTAAAATGCACCCTTGCTTGTATCTTTGGCAAAATTTAAAAAAGCATAAGTCATTACTTTTGAAATTTTAGCTATTAAATTTTCATATTCGCTAAATGCCTTTAAAAACTCGTCTGTTTTTAAATTTTCATAACTTTCAAGGTATTTATCTTTAAATTTCTCGCACTCTTTTTGTAAATTTAGTGCGTTTTGCTCGCACTCTTTTTCGTTTGCAAAAAGTGCTTTTAGATCCCAAATTTGCATATTTATCCTTTAAATTTTTGGGACATTTTACAAAAAAATGGATAAAAGTAAAATTTCAGCCAAAATTTAGCTGAAATTTTATGAAGATTAGTTTGAAGTCTCTGAAGCTACTGCTGTAAAAAGTACATCAGATGAGCTATTTAACGCAGTTTCAACTGAGTCTTGGATGACACCAATGGTAAAGCCAACTGTTACAAACTGCATAGCGATGTCATTGCTGATACCAAAAAGACCGCACGCTAATGGCACTAAAAGAAGTGAGCCTCCAGCCACGCCTGAAGCGCCACAAGCACCAAGAGCTGAGATAAAGCAAAGAAGTAGTGCATCGCCAAATGTAACTGTGATAGATGGGATAGAATTTACCGCAGTAAGCGCTAGGATACTAATAGTAACTGCCGCTCCGCCCATGTTTATAGTAGCACCAAGTGGGATAGAGATCGAGTAAAGCTCCTCTTTTAGACCAAGCTTTTTGCAAAGTGCCATATTTACAGGGATGTTTGCAGCTGAGCTCCTTGTAAAAAATGCTGAGATAGCGCTCTCTTTTAGGCAGATCATCACAAGTGGATAAGGATTTTTTCTAGTTAATACAAAAACCATGGCTGGATAGATGATAAATGCGACAACAAGCATTGCTCCAACAAGAACTAAAATTAGTTTTAGATATCCTGCAAGTACTTCAAACCCAGTTTCATGAATGCTGATAGTAACCATACCAAAGATGCCAAATGGAGCTAGTCTAATGATAAATTTAACAATATGAGTTACACCATCGCTTATGTCTTTAAATACTTTTTTGGTCTCAGCTGTGGAATTTCTAAGTGCTATACCACTGCCTACTGCCCAGGTAATGATGCCTATATAGTTGCCATTTGCAAGGGCGTTTATTGGATTTTCGACCATTTTATAAATGAGATCTTTTAAAACATTGGTAATTCCTTGAGGCGCTGACATATCAGCACTTGCAAGACCTTTTAAAGAAAGCTCCACTGGGAATAAGAAACTAGCAACAACTGCAATAACGGCTGCTAAAAATGTACCAATTAGATAGAGTGTAATGATCTTTTGCATACCTTTTGTATGACCAAAATCTCTTAAAATGATGGATGTCGCTACTAAAACAAAGACAAGAATTGGTGCGATAGCTTTTAAAGCACCTTTGAATAAATCGCCTAAAACTGAAGCTGAAGCAGCGATAGAATAGGCTGAGCTAGCTTTTTCTTTGGCTTCATTTAGCTGCTTGGCTTCATACTGACTAAGGCGAGTTTTTATAACTTCATCTACGCTCAAACCACTCTCGTTTTGAATAGTTTGAATTTTAGCCGAGATATTGTTGTAAGGAGCTGCTTCGTAGTGTGTGTAAAAGCCAACTAGGGCACCTAGAATGATACCAACTAAAATTTGAACTATCAAATTTCCATCGGCGTATCTTCTTGCTATGTTTCTTAACATATTCATTTGACACCTTAATAAATTAGTTTTTTGTTGATTCTAGCTAAATGATTTTTAAATATAAAGAAATTTAAAAAGATTAATTCGCTTTTTATATGGATTTGTTACAATTACACAAAATTTTAGTTAATAAAAGGATAAAAATGTATCTATTTACCTCTGAAGTTGTAAGTCCGGGTCATCCAGATAAATGTGCTGATATAATCGCTGATAGCATAGTGGATACTATTTTAACACAAGATCCAAATGGTCGTGTCGCAAGCGAAGTTTTTGTGGCTGGAAAAAACATAGTAATAGGCGGAGAGATAAACTCAAAGGTAAAACTCTCATATAAAGACTACGAAAAGATCGTAAAGGACGCTCTTGCGCATATCGGATATGATGGAAAGAGTAATTTTACAAAAGAGCAGTGCTTGCACCCAGATGATATCGAGGTCAAAGTCTGCCTAAATCAACAAAGTCCAGATATAAATCAAGGCGTTGATCAAAGTAGTGGTGAGATCGGAGCAGGCGATCAAGGCATCATGTTTGGTTTTGCAAGCTGCGAAGCGAAAGAGTTTATGCCAGCAGCCATAACTTACGCAAGAATGCTTTGCGAAAAAGTATATAAATTTGCCAAAGCAAACCCTGATAAGCTTGGCGTTGATATAAAAACGCAAGTTACGATTGATTACGGTAGCAAAGACAACTTTGAAAACTGCAAACCTCAAAGCATCCATACTATCGTCGTCTCTGCCCCTTGCGTGGAGAGCATTAAGATAGAAGAGCTTCGCGCACTAATTCAAAATTTAATAGATGAAACTGGACTTCCAAAAGAGCTATATAATAAAGAAAAAACGATCATCTATATAAACCCAACAGGCAGATATGTAAATCACAGCTCACTTCACGATAGCGGCCTAACAGGTAGAAAGCTTATAGTTGATAGCTTTGGCGGATATAGCCCGATAGGCGGCGGTGCTCAGTCAAGCAAGGACTACACAAAGGTTGATCGCAGCGGACTTTATGCAGCTCGCTGGATAGCTAAAAATATCGTCGCAGCTGGCCTTGCTAAAAAATGTATCGTCCAAATAAGCTACGCGATCGGTGTTGCAAAGCCAACTTCAGTTAGCGTTGATACCATGGGAACTCACGCAATCGGCGTAAATGACGATATGCTTTCAAATTTTGTAAGCGAGCATTTCGCTCTAACGCCTCGCTGGATAACAAATAAATTTGGACTTGATAAACCAAGCAAAGATACGTTTTTATACGCAAAAGTAGCTGCAAAAGGTCAAGTGGGAAATGCAAAATACCCTTGGGAAAAACTTGATGCAGTCGATACTTTCAAGGCTTTACTGAAAAAATAATTATATCAAAGTGGCTTTATCTAAAAGCCACTTTAAATTTCTCTTTTAGAACTCATCCCAAAATACTTTTTTGGGCAAAATGATCTCACTTTTTGAGCCATTTACGCTGTGATAGACGACTTTATTGTATTTTGTAGCAAGGTGTTTTATTAGTAGCCTTTGAAGCACAGGTTCGCTACTTGGTACAAACCAGCCGTTGTTTGTGATAGCTACAACCACGTCAAATTCGCCCTTATAAAGCTCCTCTCTTGTCGCTTCATAGCAGATGGCGTTTCTGATTTTAACTCCATCTATCTCATAGTCACTAAAATTTTCAGCCTTTTTAAAGTCGCTAGCTCCGCCAAAAAATAGCTTATTTACTGCATCTTGCATAAATTTTGGCAAAGGAATTTCTTCGCCAAATGGTACTAAAAATTTCTTATCCATTCGTCTAAGATTGCCATCTTGAAATAAAAAGGCAGAGTTATAAATTTGCTTATTTTCATAAGCAAGCGCGCCAGCTACGATGGTTATCTTTTTTGAAAGCTCCTTTAGCTCATCGGCAAGTAGCGGCTCATTTGTCATAAATAATGGAAACGCACTCTCTGGAAGCACGATGAGACGTTTTTGCTTGGCGATAGCGCTATTTATCGTGTCTAAATTTTCATTTGTAAATTTCATGCGTAAGCTTTTATCCCAGCGCACCCTTTGAGCGACATCGGTGTTTATTAGCTCCACGTCAAATGGCAAAGTCTTTGCCTCACCACTTTTAAACTGCAAGGCAGCGATGAGGCAGATAAAAGCTAGGATAAATTTTAAAATTTTACCTTTTAAACTCAAAGAAATGGCTGCTAAAAATATAAATATAAGCCCCCTAGTGCTTGGCTCAAAAGCTCCTAAAACAAGTGTCGCTTTAAGATTAAACCAGTTAAAGCCAAATGGATGAACGTAGCTTACTAAAAATAGTAAAACAGCTCTTAGCACGACAAAACTAGGAAAAGAGGCTATCCAAAACATAAATCCGTAAACAATGGCTACAAAGAGAATGACAAATGGTATAAGCCAGATCAGATCGTAGTAGATAAAACTAAAGCTGATCCAATAAAACCACAAAATTCCTGTGAAAAATCCGGCTGCGAAAAAGCCAGCTCTGCTTAAATTTATGATGATGTAAATTCCAGTCAAAGTTAGAAACGGTGAGATGAAATTTAAGAGCAAATTCTCGAAGAGGCTTAAAAAAATAAAGTTGGAGAGCAAAAAAGCACCGACAAAGGCTTTTATTATAATTTTAGTGCTAAAATGCCCATTTAAAAATCTTACAAATAAGGAAATCCATGCAAAACGCTGATTTTTTAACATCATTACTACCTCTTGTTGTGCTTTTCGCCATATTTTACTTTTTGGTTATTAGACCTCAACAAAAACAACAAAAAGCCCATGCAGCAATGCTCGCAGCTCTTGATAAAGGTGATAAGATAATAACTAATGGCGGACTTATCTGCGAAGTGATTAAAGCCGAAAATGATTTTATCAAAGTTAAACTTAACGATGATGTAATCGTTCGCATAGCACGCGAGTTTGTAGCTAAAAAGATCGAAGATAAATAATGCGTAACGCAAGAGTCACATATAGGCTAATTATCTTAATATTAGCCTTGATTTTTGGTTTTGGCTTTTCGGTGCCATCTTTTTTTCAAACTCAAAATGGGGCTAAAATTTCACTTGGCCTTGATCTTCAAGGCGGCCTTCATATGCTACTTGGTGTTGAAACGAGCGAAGCTATTCACTCAAAAATAAAATCAATAGCCGGAAGTATAAATTATTATGCTAAAAAAGAAGATGTGCTCATTGATAAATTTAAGATAAAAGAAGATAGCGTTGATTTTGCACTACTTGATAGTGACGAGGCTCCAAAGGTTGATAAGGCGCTTGCTGAGATAAAAGGGCTTGATATCAAAAAAGATGGTCTAAACTATCATATCACTCTAACAGAGCAAGAGAGGCTTGATACGATCGAATATGCGATCTCACAAGCTGTTGAGACTATTAGAAACAGACTTGATCAGTTTGGTTTAGCTGAGCCAACAGTCGCTAGACAAGGCAAAGATAATATCCTAGTCGAGCTTCCTGGCATAAAAACCGAAGAGGATGAGCAAAGAGCGAGAGATCTTATCGCAAAGGCTGCTCACTTGCAGCTTATGACAGTTGATGATAAAAGACAAGATCAGGCTAATACCATGAGCGAGGCCGAGGCTGAAAGCTATGGTGACGTGATCTTTAAAGATGCTAAAAATGACCGCGTAAAATATGTCGTTAAAAATATTCCAGTGCTTGATGGCTCGATGCTAACTGATGCAAAGGTTGCATTTTCTCAACAAAATAACTTGCCTATTATAAATTTCACTCTTAACTCAGAAGGCGCTAGAATTTTTGGTGATTTTACTGGCGCAAATGTTGGCAAAAGGCTTGCTATTGTGCTTGATGGCAAGGTTTATTCAGCTCCAGTTATAAATGAAAGAATAGGGGGTGGTAGTGGCCAGATAAGTGGTGGCTTTACTCTTGATGAGGCTCACGACGTAGCGATCGCGCTTAGAAGTGGCGCACTTTTAGCACCTGTTAAGATGCTAGAAAAAAGAAGTGTCGGTCCATCTTTAGGTCAAGAGAGTATCAATCAAAGCATGGTAGCGCTTGCTGCTGGATCTATTTTAGTAGTGCTATTTATGCTAGTTTATTATGGAATTTCTGGAATTTTTGCAAATATCGCACTAGTTGCAGACGTCGTTATATTAGTCGCTGTCATGGCGCTTTTTGGAGCGACACTTACCTTACCTGGTATGGCTGGTATCGTGCTAACGATTGGTATGGCTGTTGATGCAAATGTCATCATAAATGAACGTATACGTGAGCTTTTGCGTGAGGGTGTGGCGATAAGAACAGCTGTGCAAAAGGGTTATGAGCACGCCATGAGCGCGATTATTGACTCAAATTTAACTACTATCATCACAGTTGCGGTGCTTTACGCTTATGGTACTGGTCCAGTTAAAGGCTTTGCAGTAACAATGGCAATAGGTATCATGGCTTCGATGCTAACAGCTATACTTGGCACTCATGGTATGTTTGATGCCGCTATGGATAAGATAGAAAAAAGTGGAAATACCAGACTTTGGTTTGGTTATAAAAGGAGCTAATGATGCAAATTTTTACTAAAGCAAAAGTTTATGATTTTATGCGTTTTAGATTTGCTTCACTAGCATTTTCTATATTTTTATTTATTGGCTCTATCGTTTTACTTGCTACAAAGGGGCTAAACTACGGCATCGATTTCTCTGGCGGTACGCTTATTCAGCTAAAATACGACACCAAAGCGCCACTTGATAAAATTCGCGACGCTTTTGGCACAAATGAAGTGCTTAAAAACGCCTCTGTTACTGAGTTTGGAAGCGAAGATGAGGCTATTATTAGATTTTCAGGATCAAGTTCAAATTTAACTGGTGACATCGGCACTGAGATAAAGCAAATTTTAAAAGATACTGGAAATTTTGAAGTAAGACGTGTTGATATCGTTGGTCCAAAAGTTGGTGACGAGCTTAGAGAAAAAGGTCTAATGGCTCTTGGAATTTCACTAATTGGCATATTGATATATATCACATTTAGATTTGAATGGCGATTTGCGCTTGCTGCGATCGCAACTGAAATTCACGATATAGTTATAACTGTTGGTGCTATTTCACTATTTAATATTGATGTAAATTTGGACACGCTAGCGGCTGTATTAACGGTGCTTGGCTACTCTCTAAATGATACGATTATTATCTTTGATAGGATAAGAGAAGGCATTAAAGAGAGTAAGAGAACTGACATCGAGGGCGTTATCAACGAGTCGGTCTCAGCCACGCTTTCAAGAACTATCTTAACTTCAGCAACTACGATGATGACAGTTCTTGTGTTATTTTTATTTGGTGGAGATATGATACATGGATTTTCATTTATTCTTATCGTTGGTATTGTCATAGGAACGATCAGCTCGATCTACATCTCTTCGCCGTTTCTTATCTGGTTTAAATTTAGCATCGAGCATTTTAGAAGCAGAGAGACTGAAAAACAAAAGATAAAAAAAGAGCGCGAGAAAGAGCGTGCTATGTTTGAGAAAGGCGTTGTGTAAGGAGGGATAATGAACTGGGGAAAAGTTATCTACATATTTTTTGCGCTGATGAGTCTTACGACTACGGCAGAATTTTTATATGATAAAAATGAGATTGCGCTCTTTGTGGCGGCTAGTATAAATTTGGTTTCAACGCTACTTAAGATCGGTGTTAAAAATTTACTCTCAGCTGAGCTTTTTGCAAGCTCGCTGGTTGCTGATTTGCACCTTATACCAGCTTTTGTTATTTTGCAAGTCTCTGAAAATATAACACTTAGCTATTCACTAGCTATTGGCGCAGTCATTGCAAATATATTTTCACTAGCCTTGGTTTTAATAGAATCAAGTAAAGCTCAAGAAGAATTTTAGGAGAAAAAATGGCTGAAAAGAGAAAATATGAGCCTTTGAAGATAGAAAAAAAATGGCAAGAAATTTGGGATAAAAATGAAGATTTTGAACCAAAAGACGATTTAAGCTTGCCAAAAAAATATATCCTAAGTATGTTTCCTTATCCAAGCGGACGCATACATATGGGGCATGTAAGAAACTACTCTATCGGTGATGCACTTGCTAGATCATATAGAAAAAGCGGATATAACGTGCTTCATCCTATTGGCTTTGATAGCTTTGGCATGCCAGCTGAAAACGCAGCCATAAAACATAAAATTCACCCTAAAATTTGGACTTATGAAAACATCGACTATATGAAAAAAGAGCTTGCAAGTCTTGGCTTTTCATTTTCTAAAAAGAGAATTTTAGCCACATCTGATCCACTTTACACTAAGTGGGAGCAAAGCTTTTTTATAAAGATGTTTGAAAAAGGGCTTGTTTATAGAAAAAACGCAATTATAAATTGGTGTGAATACGATCAAACTGTGCTTGCAAATGAGCAGGTGGAGGATGGCAAATGCTGGAGATGTGGTAATGAAGTGGTGCAAAAAGAGTTTCCGGGATATTACTTCAACATCACAAAATATGCTAGCGAGCTACTTGATGATCTAAAGCTTCTTGAAGGCAAATGGCCAAATCAAGTAATTACAATGCAAGAAAACTGGATCGGCAGAAGCTACGGCTTGGAGTTTAAATTTTATCTTGATGAAGCTTCAAAAGAGGCTTTAGGTGGTAAATTTGATGGCTTTGAGGTTTTTACTACAAGGGCCGATACAATTTACGGCGTTAGCTACACAGCTCTTGCACCTGAGCATCCTATTGTAAAAGCGTTGCTTGAGAGTGATAAAATTGATGAAAGCAAAAAGGCAAAAATAAAAGCAATCCTAAATCAAAGTCCAAGAGAGCGTCAAGCTAGCGAAAAAGACGGAGAATTTTTAGGAATTTATGTCGTTCATCCACTTACCAATGAAAAAATCCCAGTTTGGGTTGCAAATTTTATCTTAGCTGACTACGGCAGTGGCGCTATTATGGCTGTCCCTGCACATGATCAAAGAGACTTCGAGTTTGCAAGTAAATTTAATCTTCCTATAAAGCCAGTCGTAAAGCCGCTTGAGGGCGAGAGCGACGGTTCTAAAGCATACTCTGAGTATGGAATTTCTATAAATTCTGAGCTTATAAATGGACTTGCTTCAGAAGAAGCTAAAAATTTCATAATAGAAAAATTTGAAAAAGATGGTTTAGGCAAAAGGATCACAAACTACAAACTAAGAGACTGGGGAATTTCTCGTCAAAGATATTGGGGTGCACCAATACCAGTAGTTCACTGCAAATGCTGCGGCGTAGTGCCTGAAAAAGAGGAAAATTTACCTATCGCGCTACCTGAAGATGTCGAGATCACAGGCGAGGGCAATCCTTTAGATAAACATCCAACTTGGAAATTTACAAAGTGTCCAAAATGCGGACAAGATGCGATCAGAGAGACTGATACGATGGATACGTTTGTGGAGAGTAGCTGGTATTTTGCTAGATTTGCAAGCGATGAGAAGACTTGGGAACAAAAAGCGCTTGATGAAAAGAGCGTGAATTACTGGATGAATGTAGATCAGTATATCGGTGGCATCGAGCATGCGATCTTGCACCTTTTATACGCTAGATTTTTCCAAAAGGTCTTAAGAGATCTAGGCTATCTAAGAGATGACGAGCCATTTGAAAATTTACTAACTCAAGGCATGGTCTTAAAAGATGGCAAAAAGATGAGCAAAAGTAAGGGCAACGTCGTAGATCCTGACGATATTATTAATAAATATGGCGCCGATACGGCAAGGCTATTTATCCTTTTTGCAGCACCTCCTCAAAAAGAGCTTGAGTGGAATGACAGCGCAGTTGAGGGCGCATTTAGGTTTTTGAATAGACTTTGGGAAAAAGCTCAGACTATCAAAAAGATAGATAAACTACCTGAGATAGATCATGAAAGTCTAAACAAAGATGAGAAATTTGCAAGGCTAAAAATTTATGAAGCGCTTAAAAAATCAACCGAGGTTTTTGGCGACACATTTGCTTTTAACACACTAATCGCTGCTTGCATGGAGGCACTAAACGCCATAAATGCACAAGATAACGACGATGTAAATGCTGAAGGCTTTTTTATCATCTTAAATTTACTAGAACCTATCGTACCGCACATCGCAAATGAGCTTAGTGAAGAGCTTTTTGGTAGGAAAAATTTCACAAAGATAGCCGTAAAAGAAGAGGTTTTTGTAAAAGATAGCATCGCTCTTGCAGTTACAGTAAATGGCAAAAAAAGGGCTGAGTTTGAAGTGGCAGCAAGCGAGAGTGAGAGTGAAATTTTAAAGCTAGCTAAGCAAAATGTGGCTAAATGGCTTGAGGGAAAAGAAATTTTAAAAGAGATTTATATAAAAGGCAAATTAGTAAATTTTGTCATTAAAGGATAAATTTTGAGATATTTTTTAGCGTTTTTTATTGCGTTTTTTATCTGCGGGTGTGGGTATAAACCAGTTTCAAAGATCACACATGATCTAGTGGGCTATAAAATTTACGTTGATGTGATTATTAGTAAAGAAGAGCCAAAAAATAGTGTTTGGATAAAGGATGCTGTAAAAGAGGGCATGGTCGCAAGGCTAAATAAAGATTTATCAAGTAAAGAGAGTGCTGATACTTCGATAATTATTTCGGTAAAAGATTTAAATTACGAAGCAATTATTTATGATGAATTTGGCTACATTACGTCATACAAAGCACATCTTAGCTTAAATTATAAGACTAAATTTAAAGATGGCAGCGTAGTTGATATTCCAGCCACTGGCGAGTATGACTTTAGTGTCGCAAGACGTCAAAAAGATGTAAGATTTGCTGACAGCATTCTTAGTGATACTCAAAAATACGAAGCTATCAAAGAGGCATCAAAAGAGGCCTTTGATGAGTATATCGCAAGTTTAGCGGTAAAAGGATATAGAAATGGCAGCAGTAACCGTTAGTCAAATAGTCAAGGAAGCCTTAAATGAGATCAAAGATCGCCATTTGATGCTAACGCCAGAGAATTACACTGAAGTATATAATGAAATTTCTAAAAAATACGGCTTTACAACAGAAGAGAGTAAAAAGATAGAAAAATATATCTCAAGGCTTGGTGATGAATATAAAAATCAAGCCTTGAGCCTTCATATAAAGACGGTCGATGAGTTTGTTGCTTTTATGACTGCTAGGCTCTCTAGAGGTGCTCAACAAGGGGCGGGTCTTGTGGCCGATGATAAAAAACTACAATCACTAAACGCATTTGCTAGAAGAATTCTCCAAGCTATCTCAATGCTTCACAATAAAGATGCAAAAAGCTTAGCAGAGCAAAGTATGCAACTGCTCGCTAGAAGATATGATGAGAAAAATCTTGAAGAAATGTGCCTTAGATGGTTTGACTTTGTTAGCTCTTATGACACTGAATTTTTAGAATTTTTGAAATATTATGGTGTTAGAAATTTTGATGATTTAAAGACAATGAGTTCTGAACTTGAAAAATTTCTTACACAAAAAGATGAAGATGGTGAAGAGGATGTTTTGATTCAGCTTTTAAGCCTTACTCTTGAGCCTTCTATTACAAAGGATCTTGATGAAGAGCTTAGCACGATAAGAAGTACTTTGAAGCAAAATCCTAAAACCTTAAATAGCAAAGAATTTCAAGAAAAGGTAAAGGCATTTGTTGATCGCAGAATAGAAGAAGATAGAACAGAAATCATAGAAAAAGTTGGTTCGCTAAATAATGTCTTGCAAAATATAAGCGAGAGAATTTCTGATATTGCAGTTAGCTCGCAAAGTAGTTCTGATAAAGTAAAAAGCATTAAAAATGATCTTAAAAATGTAAATTTAAATACAAATAGCATTGATCAAGTAAGAAGCATGCTTATTGAGATCGCTGGTGCTTTGGAGATCGAGAGCAAAGAGCTTGGTATCGAGATGCACAATAGGCAAGCTACTATTTTAGAGCTTCAAAACAGAGTGAATAGTCTTGAAAAAGAGCTTGAGGAAGCTAAGCTGGAGAGCAAAGAAGACTTTTTGACAAAGGTATCTACTAAGCGTGCTTTGATGAACGAGATTCAACGCATCGAAGAAGCGTATAAACGCTATGGGACCGATTATTCTATATGCTTTGTTGATATTGATTATTTCAAAAGCATAAACGATACTTATGGGCATGAGGCTGGAGATGTTATTCTTTCAGCGGTAGCTCAAGTGCTTAAGAAAAATGCCAGAAAGGTTGATTTTGTCGGTAGGTATGGCGGTGAAGAATTTGTAATCTTACTTCCAAGTACTGGCTTAAAAGATAGTGTTAAATTTGGGGATAAGCTAAGAAGTATGATAGAAAATTTCAAATTTATCTATAAAAACGAGCGTATTAAGGTTACTATCAGCTCTGGTATAGCGACAAGAAGTGCAAATTTAAGTGAGACGATGACACTTGAGGCTGCTGATAAGATGCTTTATCTCTCAAAAGAAAATGGTAGAAATCAAGTAATGCCAAAGATAATCGAGGAAAAATGAGCCTAGCTAAATTTCTTGATGGCAAGCCGCTTTATTACAAAGAGATTGATTATGGTAGGATTATTAGAGCGTATGCGACTATAAAAGAACATATAAAGCCATTTAAGATTATTCACATAATAGGCACAAATGGCAAAGGCAGCACCGGCCGCTTTTTAGCGCAAATTTTAAGCCAAAATGGCGCAAAAGTAGGGCATTACACGAGCCCTCATATATTTAAATTTAACGAGCGATTTTGGTTAAATGGCGAAGTCGCTAGTGATGAAATTTTAGAAGCAGCTCACGAGCGCCTGCAAGGACTTCTAAGCGATGAATACAAGATAAAAACAAGTTATTTTGAGTATATGACATTGCTTTCAGCTGTACTTTTTGAGGGTTGCGACTACTTTGTCTGCGAGGCTGGTATGGGTGGTGTGCTTGATGCGACAAATGTTTTTGAAAAAGAGTTAAGCATTTTTACGCCTATTGGGCTTGATCACACGGCAGTTCTTGGAAATAGCCTAGAAGAAATCTCACGTACGAAATTTGAAGCTATGGGTAAAAGAGCTATTTTAAATGATGAGATGAACGAGATAAGCGTTGCTATCGCAAAAGAGATCGCAAGTGAAAAAGGCTCCACTTTAAGCTTCCCAAGAGAAATTTTAACCAAAGAAAATTTAAACGAGATCGCAAATTATGCAGATAAATTTAATCTGCCAGAGTTTTTACGATCAAATTTAACTCTAGCCTACGCTGCGGCTAAAATTTTAGATAGCAGCATAGACATAAAAAAGCTTGGTGCTCTTACGCTTCGAGGTAGATGCGAAAAGATCGCTTCAAATTTATACGTTGATGTCGGTCACAACGAGCTTGGCGCAAAGGCTGTGGCTAAGAAATTTAGCCAGGAAGAGTCTAGCGACAAGAAGCTTACCTTGGTCTATAATTCGTTCTTAGATAAAGATTTTAAAGCTGTTTTAACAGCACTTAGGCCGGTCATTAATGACGTACTGCTATACCACTATCACTGCGAGGGTAGGGAGCTTGGCGGAGAGCTTATAAATAAAGCGTTAAACGAGCTTGAAATTTCACATAGAGAGTTTGAGCCAAGCGATATGAACGATATAAAAGAGGCAAAAAACAGCAAAATTTATCTAGCCTTTGGCTCATTTCATCTAGTTGATGCATTTTTAAAAGAGTACTATGCAAGCAAGGGTCTATGAGTATCTTTTAACGCACGCCCCACAAATTCTTATCTGTGAAGATGATAAAGAGGCGGCACTTTGCGCTGATGCGGCTAGTTTTGCTGGCTTTAACGCATTTAAACTACCTGATTTCAGAGCTAAAAAGGGTGATGATCTAAGAAGCTTTAACGAAGAGCTCTTTGAAATTTCATCCGTTCTTAGCAAATACTATAAATTTGATGGCAAAAAGATCATCGTAAGCCCATTTAGCACGCTTTTAAACCCACTTCCAACGCAAAAAAATTTAGAGAGCTCAACGATCAAGCTAAAAGATAATCTAAATTTAAGCGAATTTGCCGACTTGCTCATACGATTTGGCTATGAGTGCGTCGATATCGTTGAGAGCGTTGGCGAGTTTAGCATTCGTGGCGAAGTGATCGACATTTACGGCGTAAATATGGACGATCCAGTTAGAATTTTACTCTTTGGCGATGAGGTGGAGAGCATTAGAAACTACAACACCGCCACACAAATTAGCAACAAAGCTGAGTTAAGCGAAGCCGAGATCGTACCATTTATCGCAAATTTGAGCAAAGATGAGTTTGAAAAAGTTAGCCAAAAGATCGAGGATATGCAAAGCGATACCTTGGTGAGCGATCTAAATTCGCTTGGATTTTGGGCGATAGATAGCTTTAGTGACTATTTAAAAGAATTTGACTCAAAACTTGTTAAAAAAATCGATTTTGAAATTTATGATGTGCCCAAGGAGAAATTTAAGGGCATTGAAATTTTGCCTGAGCCAAAGGTTTATAAAGATCTAGAGGTTACTTTAAATTTTGACTTTTTTGAGCTAAATAAGAGCAAAAGCATAACCGTTCTTTCAAGAAATGAAGGGCTTTTTAAAGGCTATGAGCTTGATGGCTTTGCAAATGTAAAGCTTGAAATTTCGCCACTTGTGGTAAATATAACCTCAAGCGACAAGATCGTAGTCTCACTAAATAAATTTGAGAAAAAAAGGAGAGTTAAACGCTCAAGTCTCGTGGTGGATGAGCTAAAAGTAAATGACTATGTCGTGCATGAAGATTATGGTATAGGCAGGTTTTTGGGGCTTAAAAAGATTAAAGTTTTGGGTGCGACGAAAGAATTTGTGGTCATTGCTTATCAAAATGATGACAAGCTTCTTTTACCGGTTGAACATCTAAATTTGATAGACCGCTACATCGCTCAAAATGGCTCTATGGCGGTGCTTGATCGCTTAGGCAAGGCAAATTTTGCAAAGATAAAAGAGAAGGTTAGAGAAAAACTCTTCGCGATCGCCTCAAAGATCGTGGCGATGGCGGCAAAAAGAGAGCTAATCGCAGGCAAAATTTTACAAAAAGAGGATATCTCTTATCTAAATTTCGTCCAAGATGCTGGCTTTTCATACACGAGCGATCAGCAAAAAGCAGTAAATGATATAAAAGATGAGCTAAAAAGCGGCAAGGTGATGGATAGGCTACTTAGTGGCGACGTGGGTTTTGGCAAGACCGAAGTTGCGATGAATGCTATATTTACCTGCATAAAATCAGGCTTTAGCGCGTTTTTCTTCGTGCCAACGACGCTTCTTAGCTCGCAGCACTACAAGACGCTAAGCCAGAGATTTAGTAAATTTGACATAAAGGTCTTTAGACTGGATCGCTTCTCAAGTGCCAAAGAGAAGGCAAGCCTGCAAAAAGCGCTAAAAGAAAATGAGCCCATAGTTTGCGTGGGAACGCATGCGCTTCTTGGCGTAAAGGCTGAAAATTTAGGTCTGATCGTTGTTGATGAAGAGCATAAATTTGGCGTTAAACAAAAAGAGCAGCTAAAAGAAATTTCTCAGCACTCACACATCTTAAGTATGAGCGCCACTCCTATACCAAGAAGCCTAAATATGGCGCTTAGCAAGATAAAAACATATAGCATTTTAGCCACTCCGCCAAGCTCAAGGCTGGATGTTAGAACAAGTGTGAGAGAGTGGGACGAAAAGGTTGTCAAAGAGGCGATCATGCGTGAGCTAAGACGCGGTGGGCAGACCTTTTACGTCCACAACCACATCGCAGATATCGAGCAAACAGCAAATGATCTAAGAAAAATTTTGCCAAAGCTTAGGATTTTGATACTTCACTCAAAGGTAAATGCAAAAATAGCTGAAGATGAGATGATGAAATTTGAGCGAGGCGAGTATGACTTGCTGCTTTGCACCAGCATCGTTGAAAGCGGCATCCACTTGCCAAATGCAAACACCATAATCGTAGAAAATGCTAATAAATTTGGCATGGCTGACCTGCATCAGCTGCGTGGACGAGTTGGCAGAAGCGACAAGCAGGCTTATTGCTACTTTTTGGTTGAGGATAAAGATGCCATTAGTAAAGACGCGCTAAAACGTCTTGTGGCACTTGAAGGCAACTCATTTTTGGGCGCTGGCTCGGTGTTAGCATATCATGACCTTGAGATAAGAGGTGGTGGCAACATCATCGGTGAGGCACAAAGCGGCCACATCGAGGCTATCGGCTACTCGCTATATCTAAAAATGCTAGAAGATGAGATAAACAAGCTTCTTAATCAAGACTCCGCAAAGCTAGACAAGATCGATCTAAAGCTTAGTGTGAGCGCCTTTTTAAATCAAGAATTTATAAGAGAAGATAGGCTAAGGCTTGAAATTTATAGGCGCCTTAGCAAGTGTAAAGAGGTAGCCGAGGTCTATGAGATACAAAGCGAGCTTGAGGATAGATTTGGCAAGATAGATACATTTACAAAGCAGTTTTTAGACCTTATCATCATCAAAATTTTAGCTCTAAAAGCTGGCATAAAGACTATCTCAAATAGCGAGCAAAACATACTAATAACAAAAAATGATGACGAGAAGATCAGGCTAAAGTCACGTAGCAAGGACGACGACGATGTTTTGGCTGAAATTTTGGTCTATCTAAGAAAGGATAAGAAATGATAGATTGGGGCGTGAAGTACGCAGCGATTTATAAGAGCACAAAAGGGATGTTAAAGCCGGTTGAGGATATCGATTTTGTCGATATCGACTCACTTTATGGACTAGAGAAACAAAAAGAAATTTTGCTAAAAAATACTAGAAATTTTATAGCTGGCGACGAGGCAAATCATGTGCTTCTTTGGGGTGAGAGAGGATGTGGCAAGTCAAGCCTTGTAAGGGCTGTTTTTACTAAATTTTATAAAGAGGGACTTCGCATCATCGAGATCGGCTGCGAGGATCTAAAATACCTTGGCGACATCATCGATGAGATCAGAAAGAGCGAGTTTAAATTTATCATTTTCTGCGATGATCTAAGCTTTGAAAATGGCAGCAATGAGTATAAATTTCTAAAGCCTATCATGGATGGCTCTATCCAAAAGCCGCCAAAAAACGTCCTTTTATATGCCACATCAAACCGCAGACATCTAATAAGCGAGTTTAAAAGCGAAAATGAAAACTCAGAGCTAATAGACGGAGAAATCCACTACAGCGACGCAGTTCAGGAGAAAATTTCGCTCTCAGATCGCTTTGGCCTTTGGATCAGCTTTTATCAAGGCAACTACGACGAGTATCTAAAAATGGTTGATTTTTACTTTAAGGATTACATAGGCGACAAAGATGAGCTTTACGCACTTGCTAAAAATTTCGCCACGCTAAGAGCTAGCAGAAGTGGTAGGACAGCAAAGCAGTTTTATCTTACTTTTAAAGAAAATTTAAAATGACTTCAACCGATCTATTTTTAACCTTGTTTAATCACAAAAACAAAAATTTAGACGAGTTAAAATGGCCAGATGAGGGTACTTTTGGGGTCATTTTAGGTGCTATTTTAGTGCAAAATACCAACTGGAAAAACGTAGAAAAAGCGCTAGATAATCTAAAAAAAGCAAACAAAGATAGCCTACAAGGCATTTGCGAGCTTGAAAACAGCGAGCTTGCTACGCTCATAAAGCCAAGTGGCTTTTATAACACAAAGGCTAAACGGCTAAAGACGCTTTGCCAAGCCATAAGAAACGAGTTTGACGACTTTGAAAATTTCAAAGAAAATGTAAGTCGTGAGTGGCTCATAAGCGTAAAAGGTGTTGGAGCCGAGACTTGTGATGCAATACTTGCTTATGCTTGCGGTAAGCCATATATGGTTGTTGATGCTTATGCGCTTAGGATAATGGCATATTTTGACTATATTTTTGAGAGCTACGATGAGGCGGCTGAGTGGTTTAGCTCGCTTGATTATGATGAAATTTATAAAATTCTTGATAGCGAGAAATTTGATGAGATTGAAATTTTAAAACTCTATCACGCTCTTATTTTGGAGTTTTGCAAGGAAAATTTCAAAGGTAAAATCTTAAGCCAAAATGGTCAAAAAATATTAAGCAGCATTAAAAATTAAACTACTAATATGTAACAACTATTTATAAATTTGCCAAATATCGGGGCTTTTTATAATCTATTTTAAAATTCTGTGCTAAATTTACACAAAATTTATCTTATTTAATTTAGGAGGAGTGATGATTTACGATAACATCGTTAAAACGATTGGTAATACACCTATTGTAAAGATAAAAACAGGTGCTGATGAAGCCGAAATTTACGTAAAACTAGAGTTTTTTAACCCAGGTGGCTCTGTAAAAGATAGGATCGCGTTTAATATGATAACCAAAATGCTAGCTGACGGTACGCTAAAACATGGCGATACTATCGTTGAGCCAACGAGCGGAAATACTGGCATTGGTGTAGCGATGTGCGGTGCTGCACTTGGTTTTAAAGTGATACTTTGCATGCCAGAGAGCATGAGTATCGAAAGACGTAAGATCGTAGCTGCTTATGGTGCACAGCTTGAGCTTACTCCAGCGTCTGGTGGCATGAAAGCAGCGATCGCAAGAGCTACAGAGCTAGCAGCTCAGCCAAATCACGTAATGCTAAGCCAGTTTGAAAACAAGTATAACCCACAAGCTCACGAACTAACAACAGCAGCTGAAATTGTGGCTGATTTTAGTAAGCTTGATGCATTTGTAGCTGGTGTTGGCACAGGTGGTACAATAAGTGGTGTAGCAAAGATTTTAAAAGAAAAGGGCTATGATACTAAGATTATCGCAGTTGAGCCTGAAGCATCGCCGGTTTTAAGTGGTGGTAACCCAGGACCACATAAAATTCAAGGCATCGGAGCAGGATTTTTACCAAATACTATGAATATGAGCTTAGTTAGCGAGGTAGAAAAAGTAAGCAACGATGACGCACTAAACGCAGCTAGAGCAATTGCAAAAAGTGATGGACTCATGATAGGTATAAGTGGTGGTGCTGCTTATGTGGCTGCAAAAAGAGTAGCTAAAAGACTTGGCGCTGGCAAAAAAGTACTTTTCATAGCTCCAGATAATGGCGAAAGATACTTAAGCACAGAGCTTTACGGAGTATAAAATATGTGGGAGAGTCTAAAGGAGCTAGTTCAAACTGTTCGTGAAAAAGACCCATCGGTACATAAGTGTTGCTTTTTGGCAATACTTATAAATACTCCTGGCATCCATGCGGTTTTGTTTCATAAAATTTCTCATTTTTTATATAAAAAAGAGCATTTTTTTCTAGCTAGACTCATCTCGCAAATTGCAAGATTTTTAACAGGCATCGAGATCCATCCTGGAGCAAAGATCGGCAGGAGATTTTTCATAGATCATGGTATGGGTGTGGTTATCGGTGAGACAGCTGAGATAGGTGATGATGTAATGATGTATCATCAAGTAACACTTGGAGGCACTGGAAAAGAGTGTGGCAAAAGGCATCCGACTGTAAAAAATGGTGTGACTATCGCAGCTGGCTCAAAGATACTAGGTGCCATAACGATCGGCGAAAATGCCAAGATCGGCGCAAACTCGGTCGTGCTAAAAAATGTCCCAGCAAACGCGACAGTCGTTGGTATACCAGCAAGAATAGTTCGAGTAAATGGGACAAAATTTGAACCAGAGTTTATTATCTAACCTTAAAGATTAGATAAATTTATTCTTACTTTTTATGCTTTAAAATTTGAGCATAAATTTCGTCTTTTAGTTTTAACTTCTCTTTTTTTAAATTATCAATTTCAGATGGTTTTGCTAGATTGTCGTCTATTTTTTTATTTAGCTCATCATGTTTTTTGCAAAGAGCAGCAAAACGAGCATCGGTTTTCTTTAGCTCATTTATAAGGTATGTATATTCATGTAACATATCGGCTCCTATAAAATTTTGAGAAATTTTATCAAGACTTTGTAAATGCTTGGATATAAAAAAGGTGCCAAGCTATTGCTTAAATTTTTAAAAAGAGTGAGTAGAAAAATTTATTTTATACGTATTTAAATTCTTCAGGTTTGTGTTTGCTTTTTACAACACGCTTGGTTAGACGTATTCCATCAACGGTACCGATGACTAAAAGCTTTGATCCCGTTCCTACTAATGTGTCGCCATTTGGCATTGGTACAAAATTATTATTTATATCTCTAATGCCTACTATGTCCGCATTTGTTATGTTTCGTAGATGAGTTTCTTTTAATCTTTTAAATCTTATCCAAGAGTAATCAGGCACAAGAATTTCTTCTATATCGATAGGTGAATTTTTTGTATACAAAAACTGCTCTAATAAATTTTCCATATCCGGCCTTACGCTCATAGCACTTAACCGCTGCGCGACTAAGCGAGATGGACTTACCACATTGTCAGCGCCTAATTTTTTTAATCTTTGCGTATCGTCTTCTGTCTCTGCATTTGTGATGATATGATAAGGCTTTCTGCGACCTATCTCTTTTTCATAAAGTCTTACAGATGCTATAAGGGCGATGTTATCAGCAATATTTGAGCTAAGAGTTATAAGTCCTTTTGCGCTTGATAGATGTGTTTTTAAAAAGGCAATTTGTGTGTGTGGCTGAGCTTTTATGAAATATGGGTATTTATAAATTTGAGCTAGCTCTGCGATATCTTCTCTATCATCGACCACTACAAAAGGTATATGATTTTCGCGAAATTGAGCACTAAGTTCGATTGTGTATAGATTGTGATAACAAATAACGAAGTGATTTTTTAGTCTTGCGATCCTATAAAGCATGCGTCGTTCCTTTAAAATGCTAATTAATGTGCCTCTTTTTAAAACCTCAACCACAATACCAATCGATAGTGTAAATATAATAAAACCAATAAGTATAAATGTGATAGTAAAAATTCTGCCCTTTGGAGTTATTGGAGCAACTTCGGTAAAACCAACTGTTGTAAAAGTCATACCAGCTTGGTAAAAGGCATCTATTAGCGAGAAATTATCTATTAAGACATAACCTAATGTTCCAAAAAGTAACAGTAATACGACTGAAATTAGTGGAAATCTAAAAGGTTTTAATTGTTCGTAAAGCTCAGTATCTAGGCTTATTTCTGGTTTTGTAGAGTTTGACCAGTTGAGGAATTTTAAAAGTCTTGAGAGAAAAGACATAAATTCCTCTTCATTTTATATTCTTAGTTTGATTGTTTTTTCATTGTTCTTAGAGTAGAAGCAGCAACTTTTATCTTTCTTGTAGTACCATCTTCTAGTGTAACACGAATCGTTCTAAGATTTGGCAAGAATCTTCTTTTAGTTTTATTGTTAGCGTGGCTCACATTGTTGCCTATCATCGGTCCTTTGCCTGTTATCGCACATCTTTTTGACATTTTTTTTCCTTATAAACAAAAATTTCTGCTGATTTTATCTAAAACAAACAAAAGTAATGCTTAAATAGATTCTTTTTTAAAAGAATTGATTTTTATTAATAATCTAGATAAAATAACGCCTTTGTCTATAAATTATAAATAGCAAAAAATATTTAGAAATCTTGAGTGATACAAAATGCTTAGTAAAGAGTTGATCGAAAAAAATGTTGATTTTGTTTTACAGATGCCAACTCTTTTTGAAAAGGTCGAGCGCTTTTTGTTAGCTGGTAATGTAACTGAGGCAGTTGCTACTTTACAAAATATAGCATCTTTTAAAACTTATTTTAGCTCCATTTTTAAACGTGTAAAATTTGATATTCCTTATGATGGCAACGATTTGGTAGTAATAGCAAATATGCTTGGCATTGATACTTTTAGAGCGATAGTGCTTTCTTATTTTATATTTTTAAAATCCCCAAAAATTTATAAGGTATTTAATTTTAAAATTGTCGATTTAATCGAGCTTAATGCTAAAATTTTATCAGATTGGCTAAAGATATTAAATTCTTTTAAAGAAAAGCACTATAACTATTTATCGCTTGCTCCGTATTCTATAGCCTGTATTATAGTGTGTGAGAATTTATTTTCGAAATTTCCATCTTACATGTCAGATGTTATTTTGTATTCTGATGTAAGCTATAATAAAATTTTGCAAAAAAAATATGGCTTTAGTCTTTGGGATATTTTTTTAAAAGCAATGAATATGAATAAACAATCATTAAGCAAGATTGATAAAGAGATGCTTTGCTTTTTTGAGATTTTGCTCTCTTATGAGTCCAGCAGGCCTGAATTTTATGATTTTGGAGTTGATAAAATTTTAGATATCAATGTTTATCCAGAGATGCAAACCATTATATTTATTAAAAAAGCTCTACAAAAATGAAATTAACTTTTAATGGTTCTATGGCAATTATAAGGCCTTTTGGTTTTTTGGAAGCAGAGAATGTTCCATTAAAATTAAGTGAAAAATATATAAACCAAATTTCATCGCGTGATATCAGCGCTATACTGCTTTCACTAAAAAATGTTACATTTTTTAGTCCTATTTGGCTTGGTAGAGTAATTGAAAATTTAAGCGAAGAAGCGCAAAAGCTTGGCGTATTATTTGCGATTTGCGATTACAATGAAATTTTTTATGAATTGATGATGAAAACAGTTAAGAATATTTCAAATATTTCGATGTTTGAAAGTAAAAACATTGCAAGCTTGTTTTTAAATAAATTTCTAAATAACGCAGATAAAGTTTTCATTTATAACTCAACTGAGCAGTACAAGCACTATTTAGCTAATTATCTCAAAAATCGCTCATTTGATGTGGTTGAGGCTAGAGATGCAACCGAGTTTAATAAAAAAAAGAATTTATATAATTATGCAGTATCGCAGCTAAATCATGTGAGATTAAAGCAAAATCAGATAGATACTTTTATAAAAGATGGTGTCGTTGTTTATGCCATAAAAAGTTTTATGGATTCAGATTTTATTGAAGATTTTGATATGTCAGCTCATGATATTATGCTAAAAATCGGATATAAATTTTTTATTTTATGGGTAAATATTTCTGGTGCTTTAAATATAAGAGGCGCAAAATTTCTAATCAAGCTTGCTAACATTAGCAAAAGATCAGGTGCATTTATTTCGCTTTGTGGCATAAACGAAGCAAATTTATCTATCGAATTAGTAACGTACCTTAAAGATGCAAATATATTTATCTATAAAAATTTAAATGACTTTTACAAAGACGACACTATTTTTTATCTTAAAAAAAGAAACTTTGATGCAGAGCCAGTAGATATCAACAAGAGCGTTGCTCAAATTTCATCTTATGTGACGCAAATTGCGAGCAAAATTATCTCACAGTTAGCAGAAGAAGAAATTTTGTGTGTTGATACCAAGGTTAGTGCGCTTGACATAGAGGATGAGTGCGATTACTTGCGTATTTGTGTTCAGTATTATGGTGATATTTACGCAAGAGTGCTATTTGGAGTAAAAAAAGATAAATTAGACAAAATTTGCTCTATTTTTATGCCTGAAGGCGATGATTCAAATGATTATTTAAGTGGATATTCTCAAATTTTTAGTATCATTACAGATAAATTTTTGACTCATCTTTGGCAAAAAGGCATAAAAGTAAAAGTTAGTTTGCCTAAAATTTTATCCGATGATGTTTTTTTCGATCACAATAGTGTAGGCATCATGAATAGACTAGATGTAAAAGATGACGAAATAGGCTTTGTATTTGTAACCAAGTAAGGAGAAGAAATGTACGTTGCACCTAGTATTTTATCGGCTGATTTTGGAAATTTGGCAGCTGAGATAAGAGCCATTTGCGAGGCTGGGTGTGATCTGGTGCATGTTGATGTTATGGATGGGCATTTTGTGCCAAATTTAACTATCGGACCAGTCGTGGTAAATGCCGTTGCAAAAGCAGCTACAAAGCCACTTGATATACATTTAATGGTTGAGAATAACTCATTTTTTACTGATCTTTTCTTGCCGCTAAAGCCAAAATTTCTAACCTTTCACATTGAAGAAGAGAAGCATCCATTAAGGCTCATCGATCACATCAGAAAAAATGGCGTTGGCCCTGGCATCGTGCTAAATCCGCATACGCCAGTTAGTGCGATCGAGCATATCATCGATGAGGTTGATATGGTGCTTTTAATGAGCGTAAATCCTGGCTTTGGTGGTCAGAAATTTATGCCAGTCGTGCTTGAAAAAACAAGGGCGCTACGAGAGCTGATAGAACGAAAAAACGCTAAGTGCCTGATCGAAGTAGATGGCGGCGTAAACGGACTAAATGCTCCTGATCTTGAAGAGGCTGGAGCTGATATCTTGGTGGCTGGCAACTACATATTCTCATCAAATTCTTACGAACAAGCCATTCGCGCCATAAAGCTTGAGTTTTGAAACCAAAAAAACAGCGTTTAGAAAATAGCATTGAAATTTTAGCTAGGCAAAATTTAAGCTATCATGAGTTTATTTTAAGATTTAGCGATATTGAAGAAATTTCATCACTCATTGACGTGCGCGATCTTGATATGTGGCGAACTCTTGGGCTTGATATCACTAGAAATGAAGAGAATGAGATCGAGCTTGGCACGAGATTTAGAGATATTAGCGAGCAGGAATTTTGCGTGGTTGATATCGAAACGACTGGTGGTACGACGAGCGGACAGATCATTGAAATCGGTGCAATAAAAATGAAAAATGGCGTTGAGATAGGGCGTTTTGAAAGCTTTGTGGCAGCTCCTGTGGTGCCTGAAAATATCACCGAGCTAACCGGTATAAAGGCGAGCGATCTAGTTGGTGCGCCAAATTTATTAAATGTGCTTGAGCGGTTTAAAATTTTTCTAGGAACTAGCGTCTTTATCGCTCATAACGTAAATTTTGACTATGGCTTTATCTCTCACAGCCTAAATGAGATCGGCCTTGGCATGTTGCTAAATAGAAAGCTTTGTACCATCGATCTTAGTCGTCGCACTATCGCTTCGCAAAAATACGGACTTGGCTCGCTAAAGGAGCTTCTTGGCATAAACAACACCCATCACAGAGCTCTAAATGACGCGATAGCAGCAGCTGAAATCTTTAAAGTCTGCTTAACTCGCCTGCCTTTTAGTATACAAACGACAGAGGATCTCATAAGCTTTAGCAAAACAGCTCCAAGCATGAAGCTAAAACCTGAGCCGGTTTTGTGTGTGAATTAACAATAAAAATTCTCTACAATAAATATAAAATTACTAAATTTGATCTTTTTTAAAAGCTTATGGGCAGTTTGCTAAATTTTACAAAAAAGGAGGCAAATGAGCCAGAAAAATTTAGTTTCAAATTTTATCTCAGCTGGCGATGATATGCTCACTTTTTTGTCAAATTTTGGTGAAAATTGGTGCGTGAGTAATGATGGAGCGGAGTTTATAGAACAAAATTTGACCTTTATCGGCTCAAAGCCAGTTTTGCAAAATTTAAAAGGTTACAAAACGGCTGAATATAAAAATTTTACCGACATTGAAAAATTTCTCAGCTCAGATCCAAGCATCAAAAGTAAAATTTTAAGTGGCGAGATAACCTACATTGGCGACAATATAACAAGCATAGAGGTTAAATTTACGTCTGAGTATTTTTATGATTTTTTAAAATTTATAGTTGAAAATATCCCAGAACATCACTATTTTTGTAGTCCCAAGGAGGGCTGGATATTATTCATTGCGATGGAGGGATATGTGGAATTTGGTGTTTTGTACTAATAAATTTATTTTTAAGCAGTTGTCTAAATTTGTCCATAAAAACAAAACGTGAAAGAAAATTTATTCGTAAAAATTCTTAAAATTAATAAAAAACTGAGCTTGCATCCTAACGCCGCTTGCTGCTAGCAAAATTTAATCAATTTTTTTATATAATCCCTATTTTTCACAAAGGCAAAAAGATGGATAGAAAATCTTGGAGTTCAAGGCTCACATACATTTTAGCTGTTGCAGGAGCTACGGTCGGCTTTGGTGCGACGTGGCGTTTTCCGTATTTGGTCGGGCAAAACGGCGGCGGTGCTTATGTTTTGATATTTTGCATAGCAATGATTGTTATAGGGATTCCTATGATTTTAGTTGAAAACGCGATCGGCAGACGCCTAAAATGCAATGCTGTGGATGCTTTTGGTGGATCGATAAATGGTAAAAAGATCAGCAAAAAGTGGCAGATTGTTGGCTGGATGGGGCTTGTTGGTGCATTTGGCATTATGGCTTACTATATGGTCATTGGCGGATGGGTGCTAAACTACATCGCCCAAATTTCATTTGGTTTGCTTGATCTCTCGCATGTGGTTAGTTTTGAGGAGACAAGTGCGTTTTATGAGCAAAATATCGTAAGCAATCCACTTGCTATCAGCTTTGCGACGCTTGTTTTTGTGCTGGTTAATTACGCTATTTTGGTGCAAGGTGCGGTCGGTGGTATCGAGCGATCAGCGAAATTTTTAATGCCACTACTTTTTATTTTAATGCTTATTATGATCGCTAAAAATATCACGCTAGATGGTGCAATAGAAGGTGTGAAATTTTACTTAACGCCTAATTTCTCAAAGATAAATTTAAAGCTTTTTGTCGATGTTTTGGGGCAGGTCTTCTTTGCTCTTTCGCTTGGTTTTGGTGTGATGATCACGCTTTCTAGCTTTGTGAAAAAGGATGAGGGTTTGGTTAAAATTTCTATTATTACAGGCATTTTAAATACGGTAATTGCTGTGCTTGCAGGCTTTATGATATTTCCTTCTCTTTTTAGCTACGGCGTATCGCCAGATAGTGGCCCAAGTTTGGTATTTAAATCACTACCAATTGTTTTTTCTCACATGCCATTTGGTGGTTTTTTCGCGGTTGCTTTTTTTGCACTATTAATGATCGCTGCACTTACAACATCGCTACCAATATATGAAGTAATAATCACGACACTTCAAGAAAAATTTAAGATAAAACGCAAGAAAGCAATATTTTTAGTCCTTGGAGGTATATTTGTTTTAGGAAATTTGCCTTCGCTGATGGCTACAAACATACTAAGTCACGTAAACATTTTTGGTAAGAATATTTTTGATGCATATGATGCAATAAGCGCAACGATATTTTTTGTATTTACTTCATTTGGGTGTGCAATATTCGTAGGTTGGGTGCTAAAAGATGATGCAAAAAAAGAAATTTTGCAAGGTAGTGAAAAACATGCAAAACTAATAAATGTCTGGTTTTGGTATATCAAATTCGTCGTACCGTTTATCATTTTGGTGCTTTTTATCAGCTCGTTTTACGATAATTTTTTAAAATAGGGCGTAAAAATATGTTTTATTTTTTACTAGGTATTTATTTTTTTTACGTTGCCGCAAAGGCGTGGCTGGCGATTTTGCAGATAGGCTTTATCCGCGCGGAGGCTAAAAAGCCTGCCGTCGTTTTATCGCAGAGCGAATACGAAACTGCCGTCGCCGCAGCGATAAGCAATCAAAAATTCGAGCTAATTAGCCTTCTCTATCACGCCGCGATATTTATGATGTGGGCTTGCTGGGGGCTTGGTGCGATATCGGGGCATGCCTATAAAACGGGAGATATAGGCGACAACGTCTTTATGGTTATGGTATTTTTGCTCGTTTCGTCGCTGCTAGAACTGCCGCTAAATATCTACGAAACCTTCGTCAAAGATAAAAAGCTCGGCTTTTCAAACGTAACGCCTAAAATTTTCGCGCTAGATCTGCTTAAAACGCTCGCGCTAACGCTGGTTTTTGGCACGCTATTTGTGTGGCTGGTGCTGCTTTGCATTAGATTTTTGGGCGATTTTTGGTGGTTTTGGGCGTTTTTACTTAGCTTCTCGGTCGCGCTCTTGATAAATCTCATCTATCCGACGCTCATCGCGCCTATTTTTAACAAAATGCAGCCGCTGGAAGAGGGAGAGCTAAAAAGCCGTATAGAAGGGCTTTTAGCGCAGTGCGGGTTTAAAAGTAGCGGCGTTTTTACGATAGACGCCAGCAAGCGCGACAACCGTCTAAACGCCTATTTTGGCGGCCTTGGCGTGACTAAACGCGTGGTGCTTTTCGACACGCTCGTTAAAAAACTAAGTTTAGAGGAGATAATCTCCGTTTTGGGGCATGAACTGGGGCATTTTAAGCACAAAGATATCCTAAAAATGATAGCTCTAAGCGCGGTTATGCTTTTTGCTATGTTTTTGATATTCGGCAATATCCCAGACGCGGCGTATCAAGCGCTTGGGCTTCATAGCGGAGGCGGCGGAACGATCGTGTTTTTGCTACTTTTTTCGCCGATTTTCGGATTTTTATTTTCGCCGGTGAGCTCGTATTTTAGCCGCGCGAACGAATTTGGCGCCGATAAATTCGCAGGCGACGTCTCAAACAAAGCCGACATGATAAGCGCGCTAAAAAAACTAGGCAGCGAAAACAAGGCCTTCCCTAAGGCTCATCCGCTCTATGCGTTCGTCTATCACTCGCACCCAAGCCTCTTTGAGCGTATAAACGAGCTAGAAAATGAAAATTGAAGAAGCTCTTAAAGAGGCTAGTTTAAGGCTAGGCTCACTTTGTCAAAATCCAAGTAGAGTGGCTAAAATTTTGCTTATGAACTATCTTGATGTAAGCATTGAATGGATATTTTTAAATCAAAAAAATGAATTTGATGAGAGCGGCTATTTTGCTCTAGTTAAAAGGTATGAAAACTACGAGCCTCTTGAATATATAACTGGTAAAGCTAGCTTTTATGGGTTTGATTTTTACGTGGAAAGCGGAGTGCTTATCCCAAGACCTGAAACAGAAATTTTAGTGGATAAAGTAATAGAAATTTCACGCGAATATAATGAACCAAAGATCGCAGAAATAGGCACAGGAAGCGGCATTATTAGTATCATGCTAGCTCTAAAAACAAAGGCAAATATCGTAGCGACAGACATCAACGAGAAAGCTTTGATGCTTGCTAAAAAAAATGCAGATAAATTTGATGTAGGTGGGAGGATCAAATTTTTAAACTGCTCTTATGTGGATGAAATTTTAGAAAATATTGATATTTTGGTTTCAAATCCACCATATATTGCAAAAGGCTATAAACTTAGTAAGTTTGTACTAAATGAGCCAGAAAGTGCACTCTTTGGAGGCGAAGTAGGAGATGAAATCTTAAAAGACATTATTCTCATAGCCAAAGATCGCAATATCAAAAACGTTGCTTGTGAGATGGGATACGATCAAAAAGCAAGTATACAAAAATTTTTAGAGGCCAATAGTTTTGAATATAGCTTTTACAAGGATTTGGCTGGCTTTGATAGAGGCTTTTGCGCGAAGTTAAAAATATAAAGGAGAGAGTTTGAGAGGAGTTTATTTTTTACTTTTGGCAGTACTTATAGGAGCTGAGCTAACGCTTGGTATTTTGGTAGCACCAGTCATATTTTTCCCACAAAGCATCATAGGAGATGGCGTACTTACGCATTTTATGAGTGGACAAATGATGACAAAGATATTTTTGAAATTTAATTATATTTTGCTTTTTATAAGCATAGTTATAATGATTAGTGAGCTATTTGATCTTAGAAAAAAGCTTATTCTTTCACTAAAATTTAGCATGTTAATGCTTGCTTTTTTAAATTTGGCTTTAGCTTTGAGCTTTGTATTTTTCTTTACGCCTTTTATAGTTTATGCTCAAAATTTGGGGGTCGATGCGACACAGACGGCTAAATTTGCCAAAATGCATAGCGCGAGTGAATATGTGATGAAAATCATGCTTGTTTTACAAATCATTTTATTTTTTGTGAAATTTAAGATTATCCAAAATGAACGCAAAGCCTGATATTCAAGTTTTAACAAATTTTTTAGCCGAATACACGATGGCGATGGTGAGTGCTGGCACCTACACCGCACGCGTAGAAAAGTGCGTAGACCGCATAGCTAAACACTACGGCCACGACATTAGCGTGACGATTTTCGTGAAGTATTTTACTATTAGCGTCATGGACTCGGCCGACAACTCTCTGCGCCGAACCTACGTGAAAAAGATCCCGTTTGGTCATGTGAGTTTTAACCGTATTTCCGAGCTTTCGTCGCTTAGCTGGCGGATTTTGGATGAAAATTTAAGCTTAGAGGAGGCAAAAGAGCAGTTTGAGGGTGTCATGCGCATCGGGGCAAATAAATTTACAAGCTCGCTTATTTTGATTAGCCTTGCAAATGCGGCGTTTTGCAAGCTTTTCGGCGGCGATGCTGGCTCGGTGGCTTGCGTATTTTTTGCGACGCTCGTGGGCTATAGCCTTAGATTTGCGCTTTCTAAAATGGGCGTAAATTTAAAAATCCAGTACGTTTTGGTCTCGTTCGTGGTCTCGTTTATCGCCTATCTTGGCGTATTTTACGGCTTTACGCACACTAGCGACGTGGCGATCGGCTCGTCGATACTATTTTTGATGCCGGGCGTTTTTCTCATAAACTCGGTCTTTGACATCCTAAACGACAACACGCTTGTAGGCATCAGTAGAGCCGTGAGTACGGGCATTTTGATACTTTGCATCGCGGTTGGCGTATATATTACGCTCTCGCTTAGCAATGCGGAGATTTTACATGTTTGAGCTTTTGACCGCGACTCTTATAGACGGCGCTTTTGCCGCGGTGGCGGGGCTTGGCTTTGCTTACGCTAGCTCGCCGCCAAAAAGGACTCTCGCATTTTGCGCGCTACTTGCGGCGTTTGCGCACGCTAGTCGCTTTTGGATCATGCAAATGGGATTTTTTAAGATCAGCGTCGCCACTCTTGTCGTCTCATTTTTAAGCGGGATTTTAGGTATGCTCTTTGCCAAACGGCTCAAAGTGCCCGCCGAGATCATCGCATTTCCGGCGCTTTTGCCGATGGTGCCAGGAGTCTACGCGTACAAGGGCATTTTGGCGCTATTTTCGTTTCTAAACGAGTCTGATATCGCTAAGAAAAACGAATACTTAATCATATTTTTCGATAACGCGATCACGACTACGACTGTCTCGCTAGCTCTAGGCGTCGGGGTTTCGGTGGTGCTTATTTTATTTTACGATCAGTCCTTGATGATTACCCGCGGCGCCAAGTGCGATCTGGCGACGAGAAAGATGCGCGAGTAATTTTAACTTTCGGCATAGAAATTTTGTATGGCTTTTTGATAGTTTTTATTATTTTTACTAGATATTTTTTCAATTTTGCCGATCTAGCTTAAAACCAAATTTCAAAAGGATTTATGATGTTAAGCGGTATCGGCGGATTTTCTAGCGTCGCTAAAAATTTTCAGCTAAATGAAAAACATAGCATAAAGAGTCAAATCATATATAAAAATGAAATCTCGCAGCCTGACACAGTCGAGCACAAATTTAACGAAGTTTTAGGATATAAAGTAGGTGCGGACGGATATTTTACGTCCGAATTTAATGAAGCCGCAGGTATACCGAAGGACTACAAAATCCACTCAGATACCTTAAAATCTCTCGTGAACGTAAATGATAAAGCGATCGCATTTAATAAAATGTTTTCAAAAATCGACATAGCAAAAACAGTCGGCAATGCATATAAAATTTTATCCCAAGTAGTCGGCATGGACGTTTTAAATTCCAAAGAAAGTTTTAACAAAGAAGACATCACCAAATTTCCTCAAGGATACGAGTATGAGAAATCAAGTCTAAAAAGTAACTAAAGTAAATAAAAACATCTACGACTATGCGTCGGCACGTAGCGCCTTTGACGATAAGTCTGGGAAACCAACATGGAAACGCTATTTTTTAATAGCTCATATCATGCGTTAACAACGACGCCGCAATATAAGCCGTCAACCAATATCTTTGATAACAATAACGGCGGCAAAGAGAGCGAAAACGTGAGCGTGTTTATAAATCCTCACGGCGAAAGATACACTAACCCTGACGGTAGTATAACCAAAGGAGGCTTGTTAGCAGCCGTAATAAACTCAAATTTAGATGTACGAGAGGGCGAAACTACGGTTTGGGGCAAGATGCAAGGTTATGACAAAAGCATAAGCGGCAAAGAATACAGACAAAAGCTGGACGCCTTTATTGATTCGCGCAACATCTACAGCATCAAAGGAAGCGAGCTTGACGGGCTTAGCAAGGATTACCAAGAATATGTACTAACGTTTCAAAAAATGCAAGAGTCGCTTTTACCCGGTAGCACTGCCTTAAGCGGCAACTCTAACATAACTTCCGACGGCAAAGAATCAAAAAGCCTCTTTGAAATAATGCAAGAGGATATGAAAGAGGCGCAAAAACGCCTAGAAAAGCTAATAGAGCAAGAAAAGCGAACGCAAAAGATGTTGGGTAAAAACAGAAAATACGACAAAGAGCTAGAGCAAAATACTAGAAAAAATTTAGAAGAACTTGAGGCGATAATGAAATTTAACGCTAAGAGCGTGGATATAAAGGCTTAAAAGGATTAATATGGTAAGCGGCATAAACGGATTTAACGCAAACGTAAATTATGATTTTAGTAGCACTCATGGGCAAAGTCTAAAGACGCATGAGGAAAAAGAGGCGGATATAATGGGGCTTTTAAGAAAATTTAGTAAAATTGGGCTTAATGTAAAAGTCTAAGGAAATACCGTGAAAATAAGAATCTACTACGAAGATACCGATGCTGGTGGCATAGTCTATCATACAAACTATATTAAATTTTGCGAGCGAGCTAGAAGTGAAGCATTTTTTCAGGCTGGATTAAATTTCACAAAAGAGGGCGGATACTTTGTAGTTTCGTCGCTTGAGGCTAAATTTATCGCCTCTGCTGTACTTGGAGATGAAATTTTTGTTCGAAGCAAGGTATTGGAGATTAAAAAAGCAAGTATTGTTTTAGAGCAAGAAATTTATAAATTTGATGATAAAAATGCGGAAAAACTACTTTTTAGAGCAACAATTACTTTAGCTTTCATGAAAGAAGAGAAGCTTGCTAAGATAAATGACGAGATAAAGAAATTTCTGGAGAATTCTAAATTTTAGATCGTGGCTAAGTTTATAAATTTAGCTGTAGCCACTTTGTGCTTTTACATCGAGCTGTTTTGATCTAGCAAAATTTCTTGATTTGTTTCGTCAAAGTGGTCGCCCTTTGCGTTATAAATTTTAACTCCATATAAGACTTGAGAGTTTTCAACTCTTTCGGTAAAAATTCTATCAGCACTTTTATCTATAAAATTTGTGTATATGTACTCGGCACCAAAAGCACTTGAATAGCCGATTTGCGAATATCTAAAATCTACATCAAAAAGATCACCAAGTCCCAAAAATAAGTCGTTAATAGGATTTAGTGAGTTTGCAATGAAAAGATTTTGTCTATCTCTTTGCGCGATGGCATTAAAGATATTTGGTAAAAAATTTATCTGCGTACTTAAAAGTGCGTATGGTTTTATCTCAAAGCCCCTCATCTGCGTTGCTACAAGAGAAGCTTTGACGATTGGGATGTTTAAAAATATACTTGCATCATCAAACTTGGATTTTTTACTTAAAGTGTCGTTTAAATTTATATCTTTGCCTACGATAGAGGCCTCGTGATAATCACTACTTTGCATGCGGACATATTCATTTAGCTTTTGCCCTAATGAACTGCCATCATCAAATGCAACTATCTTTTCATTCGAGTAAGCTAGCAAAGCTGAAATTTGCTCTTTATAATCAATGCCACCAAAGATCAAATTTGGCTTTGGATTTATGATAAAAGAGCTATGAACACTTGGAATGTAGATAAGCTCATTTGATAGAACTAGCGAATTTATAATGTTTGCACCATTTGATGTAAGGGCTGCGATAAAATAATTAAAGCCTTGGACTCTAGCCGTTTGCATAGCATTTGTAAGACTTTGTGGGCTTTCATCGTTGCTATTTATAAATTTGATTTCAATATCTGCGTCCTGCTTTAAAACATAGCTTAAGACTGCATTTGATACAACATTTGCATAAGATTTTATAATCTTTTGTGGAATGATTACAGCGATTTTGCCGCTTTTATTAACTTTTAAAATAGCTTCACCACCAAGAGAGATATAAAGTTCCAAAAGAGCGTCATCATCTATTTTTGTTGGTTCAAATCTCGCCATAAAGCTGGCCAGTAAATCAGCCTTGATAAGCTCATTTAAGCAGGTATTATCACAAAATTCTGGTTCTAAATTTATATAAGTAATCTTTGCTGGAGGTATGCTTGATAGACTTTGGTTTTTTGTAACGTTACTCTCAAAATTTATCTCATCTTGCGATGCAAAAATAGTTGAAAAAATGGCTAAAAAAAGTAAAATTTTTCTCATATCACTCCTTTGATCTTTCTTAAATCATCTATAAAAATATTTTCAAAACTAGGATTTTTGCTTATCCACTCTGGTGAAAACGTTGGTAAAATAAGACTGTTTTCATTTTTTAAAATACTACCTCTTATACTTGAAAATCCGCCTTTTAACAATAAATTTGGATATAAATGCATAAAAGCTTTCTCTCCTAAAGTCACAATTATCTTTGGCTTTATCAGCCTAATCTCTTCAAACAAATAAGGACGACAAAGCTCAATAAAACGGCTTAAAATCGGACTTTTATCATCACTTTGTGAAATTTCACACCGAAGTAGAGAACTTATATAAATTTCTTTTATATCTAAATTTAAACTATTTTTTATGGCATTTTCTAAAAATTTTTTACTGTTATTTTCATAAGAATCACTTTTTTTAGAAAATAATATAAACATAATTTTGCTATTTTCATTACCGATGCCAGCTGTTACGCCTTTTGAGCTATTTCGCAAAGAGCAAAGAGAACATTTTTTTACTTCGCGGTTTAGCTCATCAATATTGTTGTAATCATGATAATTGCTTAGACTAAGAAAATTTTTATCAATAAACTTATAACCAATTAGTTTTAAGAAAAATAATTTTTTTAAAAGCCTATTGTCTTTATTAAAATTCATTTTTGGATTATAACTTGATTTGCTTAAAGTTTGAGTTGTGGCTTTTTAAGCTAAGTTATTCAAAGGAATTTAAGTATTGCTTTGATAAAATCCCACTTTTTACATTAACTTTAAGGATAGAAATGAAAAGGACTTATCAACCTCATAAAACCCCTAAAAAACGCACTCACGGCTTTCGCTTAAGAATGAAAACTAAAAATGGCCGAAAGGTAATAAACGCTAGACGTGCCAAAGGTAGAAAAAGATTGGCTGCTTAGCTGGTTTTGAGTCGTTAAGCGGCTCAAAAGAATTCTCTCAAGTTTATAAAGAGGCTAGCAAGTGGCATTGTGATGCTTGCATTGTTTTTTATAAACCAACAAATGAAAAAAAAATAGCAGTAGTTGCTAGTAAAAAAGTAGGAAAAGCGGTAGTTAGAAATAGAGCTAAAAGACTTTTGAGAGCCGCTTTTTTTAACATTTCTAGTGAATTAAAAGATGGCACATATATTATGATCGCAAAAAATGGAATTACAGAAATTTCATTTGAAAAAATTTGTAAAAATTTAAGTTGGTCTACAAAAAAAATGGGATGTTTAAAATGAAAAAAATTGCGATTAAAGCTATCGCTTTTTATCAAAAATATATTTCCATACTTCTACCAAAAAGCTGTCGCTATTATCCGACTTGTTCACAATACGCGATTTGGGAATTTCAAACAAATAGTTTTTTTTCTGCTTTTTTTGCAACCTTCATGCGAATTTTAAAATGTAATCAGCTTTTTAAAGGCGGTATCAACTACCCAATCATCTACAAAAAATTTAACTTATGTTTTATATCTCAAAAAAGTGACACTAGAAATATAAATTTTTGGTTTGTCCCTTGTCAGAATAGTAAATTTTATGTCGTAAAAGTATTAGATAAATTAAAGGAAAAAAATTAAAATGGAACAGATATCTATGCAAAAAAGGTTGCTTCTTGCAGCACTTTTATCTATTGTTTTTTTTATAGTGTATGATTTTTTTATGCCAAAGAGGGTGATACCTGAGCAAAACCAAACTACAATGTCTCAAACAATAGATCAAAATAAAGCTCCAAATATAAATCAAAATACACCAAAATCAAATGAAAATTTGGCTTCAAATGAGATAATCGCTACTATCAAAGGTCATAGCTACGAAGCAAAGGTAGATAAGCTAGGAAGAATTTCAAAATTCTATCTAACTGAAGATAAGTATAAAACAGAAGATGGCAACAAAATCGAGCTTGTTTCGCAAAATCCATTGCCACTTGAGCTTAGATTTAACGATAGTACGCTAAATGCCGATGCTTTTAAGGTTGCATATAGTAGTGACGCTAGCGAGATAGATGCTAGCAGCGAGCCTAAAATGATAAAACTTACTCAAAATTTAGATGGAGTTATAGTCACAAAAAATATCAAATTTTACCCAAATGGTAGATATGAAGTTGAAGTAAATTTAAGTAAAAATGTTGATTATTTCATCACTCCTGGCTTTAGGCCAAACATCGCAGTAGATAGCTATACAGTTCACGGCGTGATGCTTAGAAACACGGATGATGGCCTAAACATCATAGAAGATGGTGACGCTAAAGAGGTTAAAAACTATGCAAATACCACAATAGCGGCCGCATCTGATAGATACTATACAACTCTATTTTACTCATTTGAAAAGCCATTTGAAGTAGCCGTAGACAAAGATGCTAGTAATAATCCTATTCTTTTTGTAAAGGCAAATGATAATTTAAAATTAGGTGCATATATCGGGCCAAAAGAGCATAAAATTTTAAGCTCAATGGATGAGAGACTAAATGATGTTATTGAGTATGGCTGGTTTACATTTATAGCAAAACCGATGTTTGCATTTTTGAATTTCTTACATAACTACATTGGCAACTGGGGTTGGGCGATAGTTGTGCTAACACTTGTTATAAGGATAGTTTTATTCCCGCTTACATACAAGGGTATGCTATCTATGAATAAGCTTAAAGAGCTTGCTCCAAAGGTAAAAGAGCTTCAGACAAAATATAAAGATGATAAGCAAAAAATGCAAGTTCATATGATGGAGCTTTATAAAAAGCATGGTGCAAATCCGATGGGTGGATGCTTGCCGATCTTGCTTCAAATCCCAGTATTTTTTGCAATTTACCGCGTCTTATTAAATGCGATCGAGCTAAAAGGTGCTCCTTGGATACTTTGGATACACGATCTTTCGGTAATGGATCCATATTTTGTGTTACCTATTTTGATGGGGCTAACGATGTTTTTACAACAAAAACTTACACCAACGACATTTACTGATCCTATGCAAGAAAAGGTAATGAAATTTTTACCTCTTATATTTACATTTTTCTTCGTGACATTCCCAGCAGGTCTTACACTTTACTGGTTTGTAAATAACGTTTGCTCGGTTATTCAGCAAGTATTTGTAAACAAACTTTTTGAAAAACATAAAAAAGCTACGGAGGTAAAGGCTTAATGAAAATAGAAGCAAATACACTTCAAGAGGCATTTCAAAAGGCAGCCGAGCAGCTTAACTGCTCAGTAACTCAGCTTGATATAAAAGTTTTACAGCATCCGAGCAGTGGTTTTTTGGGATTTTTTAAAAGAAGTGCGATCATTGAAGCAAATTTAGAAAATCAGCCAAAACCACAACATAAACCAAAAAATGATAGAAATTTTGCTAAAAAAAGTGATGAAAACGAGCCTGCAAAAGAAGAGAAAAAACAGAGCCAAAAACACGATCATAATGATAAAAAGCGAAATCCTAAAAAGCATAAAGATGAGAAAAATGAGGCTAAGTCTGAGCAAAAAGAGCATAAAAATGAAAAGCCAAATTTAAGCGAGAAAAACTCAGCTCTTGCTAAAGATGCCTTTGCTGAAAAGGGTGAAAAAGAGGCTGAAGAGCCGGGATATGTCATAAAAAGACTTGATGAGCAAAAAGAGCAAAAAGAGACTAAAGTGGCAAAAGAGCCACAAGCTAGTAAAAGTGCTCCTAAAAATATCCTAGATACTTCAATCATCGAAAATTTCAACCAAACTGATGAAGAGAGCGCACCTCAAGCTTTACCAAAAGAGAAAAAAGAGAAAGTTGTAATCGACTTTGATAAAATTTTACCTGAGATAAAAGATGGCATGAACCGTCTTTTTAAGGCAAGTTGTTTTGATATTAGTAAAATTGAAGTTAGCAAATTTGACGATGAAACGGTGCTTATAGAGCTTGATGGAGCTGATGCGGCTCTACTTATAGGTAAAGAAGGTTATAGGTATAAAGCGATATCTTACATGCTTTATAACTGGCTAAACTCAAAATACAACCTTGCTATCCGCCTTGAAATCGCGCAATTTTTGCAAAATCAAGAAGCGATGATGGATCAATATCTAAATGGCGTGATCGAGCGTGTGCAAAATAGTGGCAGAGCTCAAACAAAGCCACTTGACGGGGTTTTGGTCAAGATCGCACTTGAGAAGCTCCGCGAAAAATTTCCAGATAAATATGTCGGCATAAAAAGTGGCAATGACGGCAAATTTGTCGTTGTAAATGACTTTTTCAAAAAATGAGTGAAACTATCGTAGCCCTTGCCACAGCTTATGGCATCGGCTCAGTTTCTATCGTAAGGCTTAGCGGCAAGGACGCCCTAGCTATCTCTTTAAAACTCCTTAAACTTTCAAATTTAGAGCCAAGATACGCAAAACTAGCCAAAATATACTCCCTTGATGATGAAATTTTAGACGAAGGCATCGTTATATATTTTAAAGCTCCAGCAAGCTTTACAGGCGAGGATATCGTCGAATTTCAAACTCATGGTGGCGTGATGGTGAGCGAGAGAATTTTAAACGAGTTAATAAAGGCTGGTGCGAGGCTTGCTATGCCAGGCGAGTTTAGTAAGCGAGCATTTTTAAATGGCAAGATGGATCTAGCTAAGGCTGAGGCTATGCAAGGGCTCATCACTTCAAAAAGCGAGATCGCTGCTAAAATTTTGACTCGCCAGATGCAAGGCGATCTTAGTAAATTTGTAGGAGAGATCAGAAGCGAAGTTGTAAAAACTCTTGCCTTTGTTGAGACAATGATTGATTATGCTGATGATGATCTGCCTACAAATTTGCTAGAGCAGATCAAGCAGATGCTTTTAAAAAATAGCGAGAAGCTAGAGCGCATAGCCACACTTAGCGAGCAAAGAAGAGGACTGATAGATGGCTTTAAGATCGCTATCGTTGGTAAGCCAAATGTTGGCAAAAGCTCTACCTTAAACTCATTTTTGGCATACGAGAGGGCGATCGTTAGTGACGAAGCTGGCACTACTAGGGACAGGATAGAAGAAAATTTTAAGATCGGCTCACATCTAGTTCGTATAATAGATACCGCTGGCATCAGAAAAGATGCTGGGAAGATCGAGCAAATCGGTATAAACTATTCTATTTCTGCCATAAACGAAGCTGACATTATCCTGGCTGTCTTTGATGGCTCAAACCCAAGCGATGAGCAAGACAAAGATATAATTAGGCTCGTTTCTAGCTCAAACAAAAAAGCCTTTTTTATCTTAAACAAAAGCGATCTGGCGTTTAAATTTGACATAGAGCTAGAGGGTGCTATCAAAATTTCAGCAAAAAATGATACGAGTGTAGTTTTAAAAGAGCTTGAGGAATATCTCAAGACGCAAGACACCGACGAGATCATGCTAAGCTCAAACCGCCAAATTTTAAGCTGCAAAGAGGCGAGCGAGGCTTTAAAAAGAGCGTTTTTGAGGCTTAGTGAAGAGGAGCTAGAAATTTTTGCTTATGAGCTAAATAGTGCGATAAAGGCGCTTGCAAGCATCACAAAGCCATTTGAGAGAAGTGAAATTTTAGACGAGATGTTTAGCCATTTTTGTTTAGGAAAATGATAGTTTTTTTGGTTAAAATTTTCGTTTTCTAAAGGAGATACAATGAAAATTTTACTTATAAATGGTGGTAAAAAATTTGCCCATTCAGATGGCAGGCTCAATCAAACACTTCACGATCTTGCAAGCGAAAAACTCGCAAAAATGGGTCACGAGATAAAGCAAACCGCAATAGATCATGGCTATGATATAGAGGCTGAAGTCGAGAAATTTCTATGGATGGACGCAGTAGTTTGGCAGATGCCAGCTTGGTGGATGGGTGAGCCTTGGATAGCGAAAAAATATATCGACGAGGTCTTTACTGCAGGTCATGGCAAGCTTTATACTAGCGATGGCAGACACAGGGTCGATCCAACTATAAAAACTACGGCAAGGGCGGCTTACTAAATGAGAAGAAATTTATGCTAAGCCTTACTTGGAATGCCCCAGCTGAGGCATTTAGCGATCCAAATGAGTTTTTTGATGCGCGCGGGATCGATGGGGTTTACTTTCATTTTAGAAAGGCAAATGAGTTTTTGGGCATGAAGCCGCTTCCATATTTTGTCTGCTACGATGTCATCAAGATGCCAGATGTGCCAAGAGATCTAAAAGAGTATGAAGCGCATCTTGAAAAAGTTTTTAAAAATACAAAATAGAAATTTAAATTAGAAACAAAACCGCAAATATAAATAAAAGTGGCAATAAAATAGCTACGAGCTAGTTTTGAAAATTTTGCCACTTTTTATTACTATGCTAGCAAAAATAAAGCACTGGTATAAATTTTAAAAATGCTAATATAAAAAGGCCTTATCAAAGTAGGCAAATTTCTCTCAATAATGCTTTATTCTGCTAAATTTCAAAAGGCTTTTTAGTAACTTTTTATAAGCAAGATTGTAAAATGGCTTAAAATTCTTAAAAGGTTACATCAATGGATAAAGCTACCATACAAGCACATAAAATCAGCGACGAAGAGTATGAAGAGATCTTAAAAATTTTAGGACGTGAGCCAAATTTACTAGAGCTTGGCATATTTTCAGCGATGTGGAGTGAGCACTGCAGCTATAAATCAAGTAAAAAATACCTAAACGGCTTTCCTACAAAAGCTCCTTGGGTCATCCAAGGACCTGGTGAAAATGCTGGCGTCATCGACGTTGGCGACGGGGTTGCAGCTGTGTTTAAGATGGAGAGTCACAACCACCCAAGCTTTATCGAGCCGTTTCAGGGCGCTGCAACTGGCGTTGGTGGAATTTTAAGAGATGTCTTTACGATGGGCGCAAGAGTTGTTGCGAACATGAACTCACTTCGTTTTGGCGAGATAAGAGGCGAGGGCGAGCTAGCTAAAAAGCATAGATATCTGCTAAAAGGAAGTGTCGCTGGCATCGGACACTATGGCAACTGCATGGGTATCCCAACGATCGGCGGCGAAACTACATTTGATCCTAGCTTTAATGGCAATATCCTAATCAACGCTTTCGCGCTTGGACTTTGTAAAAGTGATGAAATTTTCTATGGCAAGGCTGAAGGCGTGGGCAATCCAGTCATTTACGTGGGCTCAAAGACTGGCAGAGACGGACTTGGCGGTGCTGTTATGGCGAGCGATAGCTTTAACGATGAAAATAAATCACTTCGCCCAACGGTGCAAGTAGGCGACCCATTTGCTGAGAAGCTACTTATGGAAGCTTGCTTGGAGCTCTTTAAAAAAGACTACATCATCGGCATCCAAGATATGGGTGCAGCAGGACTTACAAGCTCTAGCTTTGAGATGGCTGGCAGAAGCGGCAGTGGTATGAAGATGTATTTAGAGCGCGTGCCGATGCGCGAAGTTGGTATGACGCCTTATGAGCTAATGCTAAGCGAGTCTCAAGAGCGTATGCTAATATGCGCCAAAAAAGGCTATGAGCAAAAGGTACTTGAAATTTTTAGAAAGTGGGACCTTGACGCTGAGATCATCGGCGAGGTCACAAGTAGCGGCGTGATGCAGCTTTACTGGCATGGTGAGCTTGCAGGTGAAATCCCTATCGGCCCACTGAGCGAGGCAGCTCCAGTGCTTGATCGTCCAGTCGCACGTCCAAAATACCTTGATGAGATAGCAAATTTACAAATTCCAAATAATGTTGATAACAAAACCGCATTTTTCAAGCTTTTAAAAGAGCCAGAGGTGCTAAATAAAAGCTTTATCTATGACCAATACGACGCAAATATCCAGACAAATACGATAAAACAGCCAGGTTGCTTGGGCGCTGCAAGTATCAGAGTAAAAGGCACTAAAAAGGCCGTCTCTATGGCTGCTCAGTGCGATCCTAGAGCAAATTTCGTTGATCCAAAAGTTGGCGCTGCAAGAGCAGTTGCTGCAGCTGGTAGAAAGGTAGCGATGAGCGGTGCTGTGCCACTTGCGATAACTGACTGCTTAAACTACGGCAACCCGCAAAATCCAGAGGTTATGTGGCAGTTCAAAGAGGGCTGCGAGGGCATAAAAGAGGCTTGCCGTGAGCTAAATACGCCAGTTGTGAGCGGTAATGTGAGCCTTTATAACGACACTGACGGCGTTAGCGTCTATCCAACGCCGGCCATCGTCACGGTTGGTGTAAATGAAGATGCAAATTTAAACCTAAAAAGCACATTTTTAAGCGAGGGTAGGGCGATTTACTTGCTTGGCGAGACAAGCGGAGAATTTGCAGCTTCGCTTTACGCAAAGGCGCTATATAACGTGGTTGGCGGTAAGTTAAAAGAGGTTGATTATAAAGCTGAGCGAGCCCTTTGGGAGCTAGTGATAGAGGCAAATAAAGAGCAAATTTTAGAGTTTGCAAATAGCGTAGGCGTAGGCGGTCTTGCTATCACGCTGGCAAAAATGGCTAGCATCTCAAACATCGGTGTAAAATGTGAAGTTAAATTTAAAGAGCCAAATTTCATCTTTGATGAGAGCTTTTCAAGAGCAGTCGTAGGAGTGAAAGACGAGACTAAATTTGAAGCGCTTGCGGCTAAATTTGGTGTGAAATTTGAAAAGATCGGCGTTAGTGGTGGCAGAAGATTTAAACTAAATGATATCGATGGGAGTGTGGATGAGATAAGAGAAATTTATCTAAATGAGTTTGCAAAAATCGTTAGAAAAGAGGATTAAGAAATGGCTTTAAAAAAGAGTAAGGTCGCTGAGGCTGAAAATGAGCAAAAGGAAACAGAACAAGTTGAAAAGCGAGGCGTAGCAAAACCGCCGGTGCTTTTTAGTAAGACACAAAATTTAATAAAATCGATCGAAAAAAGACTAAACGCTACTTTGATAACTTACTATAATTCTAACGCTGGTAGCGTTTGCGGCAATGACGCGAGTGCTATGTATGAAATTTTAAAGGGCAAAAAGATAAATACTGCTTATCTTTTTATAAAAAGTGACGGCGGAAGCGGTATCGCCGCTCTTAGGATTATCACTACACTTAGAAATTACTGCAAAAATTTAATAGCCCTAATACCTGCAAACTGCGCCTCGGCTGCTACCATGATGGCACTTGGCGCAAATGAGATCGTCATGGGACCACTTGCCTATCTAACGCCTGTTGATACCTCACTCAAACACGAGCTTAGTCCGACAAATAAAGGCAATGAGCTTGTGAGCGTTTCGATGGACGAACTTAGTCGTGTGGTCAAGCTTTGGAAAGAGCAAGATAAAGATAGACCAAACGACACAAACCCCTATAACTCACTTTATGAGTATATTCATCCGCTAGTTTTTGGTGCGGTTGACCGTGCTAGCTCGCTATCGCTTAAGATTTGCACCGAGCTTCTTAGGTATCATATCGAGGACGATAAAAAGATCGCAGAAATTTCTGAAAGGCTAAATGGCGACTATCCAGCTCATGAATATCCAATTCTCTTTAGAGAGGCGTACGAGATCGGCCTTCATGTAAAAAAGATGGATGATGATCTAAATGAAATGCTTCAGGAGCTAACGCTACTTTACTCTGAGATGGGTCAGCGAGCTTTTACTGACTATGATGAAAATAGCTACCATGATAACAATATCGCAAATATCATTGAAACAAATGGCAAGCAAATTTACTATCAGATAGACAAGGACTGGTTTTACCGTCCCGAAGAGCGTCGCTGGAATGTGATGAATGACGAGAGCTCTTGGCGTAAAAACGAGCTAGTAAATGGCAAAATAAAAAATACTATCTATCACTTGTGGTAATTTATGAATTTTATCTTTTACATTGTTCTTTTTGTCGCTTTTTATTTGCTTTTTTCTGTCTATAAAAGCGGCAATGCTTCACAAGGAAAAAGAGAAAATTTAGCCTTTGGTGAGGCTAAATTTCTTGTGGCATTGCTTGCAAAAGTAGCTAAAAGTGATGGCAGAGTCAGTGAGCTTGAGGCAAGGCTTGTTAGCCAAACGCTTGATGATTTGATTGCTATTACAAAAGGCGGTAAAGAGCTAAGAGATGAGCTAAAAAAGGTCTTTAACAAGCAAAAAGAAAATATAGATAACGCCTATGAAACCGCTAGAAACTACAAGAGTGCTTTTAATCTAAACTACGATATATGCGTCGCTAGGCTCACATTTTTTCTAAATTTAGCCTATATCGATAGAGAATTTAACAAAAGCGAACAAGATGTTATAAGAAATATCGCTTATGGATTTGGCATTGATAAAGAAACGCTTGATGAGATCATCTCAAAATTTGATAGCTTTTATGGCTCAAGATTTGATACAAATCCCGATGAAATGGTCCAAGAAAAAGATGCTTTTGAGATTTTAGGACTTAGTAAAAATGCAAGTCTTGAAGAGATAAAAGCTCGTTACAAAGAGCTTGTAAGACAGTATCATCCCGACATTTTAATGGGCAGGGGAGAGAGTAAAGAGGTGATCGAGCGCTCAACTAAAAAGCTTCAGGAGATAAACGAGGCTTATGGACGATTAAAAGAGCAATTTGGAGTTTAGATGAAGAAATTTATTATTTTGCTGCTAGCGGTGGCTGGCTTTTGTAATGATTTTAAAGTGGTAAATGTCGATGGAAAAGAGATAAAATTTAAGCTTACACAAAGTGAGCTTTATCGAGATCAAAGGTTAGTTATCAGCAACTACGATGTTAAAGATAGTAATGTGAGAATAATATTTGTCGACAAAGATGGCAACAAGAGCGACATTATGTCAGTTCAAGCAAAAAAATTAAATGAAATTAGTGAGTATATATTTTCGTATGATCGCGGTATAAAGGTGATGAAATTTAGCTCGAAAAAGCAGATATGCGAGGCGCTTGAGAAAGAGGAGCCTGTAAATTTAAGCGTATTAGATGCGAGATATTTTGATGGCAATCAAATTTCAAGCTATGCCTTTAGCGTTGATATTGTTGGTCAAAAGCGTGAAAACTTTGTAGAGAGAAAAGACTATTATATAGATGCAGCTGCAAATGTTATGGTTACGCTAGAAGCCTTATCGATAAAGAATATCGCAAAGGATATAAAAATGGGGCAGCTTCTGCTTGTAAAAGGTATGTGTTTAACAAAAAGATAAAAATTTAATAAAGGAGAAAAAATGAGAGCGTTGCTTAGTGTTAGCGATAAAGAGGGCATTGTAGAGTTTGCAAAGGGGCTAGAAGAGCTTGGCTGGCAGATACTTTCAACTGGTGGCACATTTAAGCTTTTAAAAGAAAATGGTGTCAAAGCAACTGAAGTTAGCGAATTTACGGCATCGCCTGAGATGTTCGAGGGCAGGGTAAAGACGCTTCATCCAAAGATACATGGCGGCATCTTGCACAAACGTGACGATGCTACGCACGTGGCTCAGGCAAAAGAGCATGGCATCGAGGGTATCGACCTAGTTTGCGTAAATTTATATCCTTTTAAAGAGACTACCATCAGGACTGATGACTTTGCCGAGATCATCGAAAATATCGATATCGGTGGCCCAGCCATGGTAAGAAGTGCAGCTAAAAATTTTAAAGACGTGCTTATCGTTACAAGCGTGCTTGATTATGATGAAATTTTAAAGCGCCTAAGAGAAAAAAGTGATGATTTTGAGTTTAGAAGATCGCTGATGATAAAGGCATATGAACACACAGCGGCTTATGATAGCATGATCGCAAACTATATGAATGATAGATTTAATGGCGGTTTTGGCGATGCTAGATTTATCGTGGGAAGCAAGGTTTTTGACACCAGATATGGCGAAAATCCACACCAAAAAGGCGCACTTTATGAGTTTGATTATTTCTTCACAAACAACTTTAGAGCCCTAAAAGGCGAGGCAAGTTTCAATAATATGACCGATATAAATGGCGCATTGATGCTTGCAACTAGCTTTGATGACGCGCCAGCTGTGGCTATCATCAAGCACGCTAATCCTTGCGGTTTTGCGGTAAAAGATAATTTGCTTGAGAGCTACGAAGCTGCACTAAAATGCGATCCGATCTCAGCTTACGGCGGTGTGGTTGCAATAAATGGCACACTTGATGAGAAGCTAGCTAAAAAGATAAATGAAATTTATGTTGAGGTAATAATTGCTGCAAATGTTGATGAAGCCGCGCTTAAGGTCTTTGAGAGTAAAAAACGCATCAAAATTTTCACTCAAGACAATAAATTTTTAGTTCGCTCAAATGATAAATTTGACTTTAAGCACGTTGATGGTGGATTTGTATTTCAAGAAAGAGACTATGTAAAAGACGAAGAGCTTGAAAATATGAAGCAAATGAGCAAGAAATTTGCAACTGGTAGCGAGCTAAAGGATGCTCAGATCGCGTGGAAAGTGGCTGCGCTAACGAAGAGCAACTGCGTAGTTTATGTAAAAGATGGCGCAATGGTAGCTATTGGCATGGGTATGACAAGCCGCGTTGATGCTGCTCGTGCAGCCGTAGCAAAGGCAAAAGAACTAAAGATCGATCTAAGCGGTTGCGTACTTGCAAGTGAGGCGTTCTTTCCGTTTAGAGATAGTATCGATATCGCTAGTAAGGTCGGCGTAAAATGTGTCATCGAGCCAGGTGGCAGCATTAGAGATGATGAGGTGATAGAGGCTGCCGATGAGCATGGCATGTCGCTATACTTTACTGGCGTTAGACACTTTTTACACTAAAATTTAGGGGCACTTGCCCCTTTCTTCACACTTTATAACTTTAATTTTCGTATAATCTTTCAAAAACGAAAGGAGATAGAATGAAAAATATCTTAAAATTTATCTTAATGGCGGCAGTGTTTTTTGGTCTAAATTTGGTGGCAAAAGACGAGCTTATAAAGGAGCAGACGATGGCAGGGCAAAATTTAAAAGAAATTTATCTAGCAGGTGGTTGCTTTTGGGGTATGCAGGGATATTTTAAAAAGATATTTGGCGTAGTGGATACAAAGGTAGGCTACGCAAATGGCAAAAGCGAAAATACTAGCTACCGCGAGCTTCATGAGAGCGATCATGCTGAAACGCTTTATGTAAAATACGACGAAAATAGAGTCGCTTTGGCTGAAATTTTGGCTCACTTTTTTAGAGTGATCGACCCGACATCGCTAAATAAACAAGGCAATGACGTCGGTAGGCAGTATAGAAGCGGAATTTACTATGTGAGCGAAAGTGATCTACCAACGATAGAGAGCTTTATGAAAATAGAGCAAAAGAAATTTAAAGATAAGATCGTGGTTGAGGTGACGCCACTTAAAAATTTCGTCTTAGGTGAGGAGTATCATCAAGATTATCTTGATAAAAATCCTTTTGGATATTGTCACATTGACCTAGGTTTAGCCGATAAACCGCTTTACGATGAGGCGAAATTTAAGCCGCTTAGTAAAGATGAGCTAAAGAAAAATTTAAGTAGCGAGCAGTATGCCGTGACGCAAGAAGCTGCAACTGAGAGGCCATTTAGCAGTGAGTATGATAAATTTGATCAAAAAGGCATTTATGTAGATATAACGAGTGGAAAGCCACTTTTCTCAAGTGCAGATAAATTTGATGCAGGATGTGGCTGGCCAAGCTTTACAAAGCCTATAACGACAACAGCTCTTTCATATAAGGAGGACAACTCGTTTATGATGAAAAGGGTTGAGGTGAGGTCACAAAACAGCGACGCGCACCTTGGTCATGTCTTTGATGACGGACCAAGCGATAAGGGCGGGCTAAGATATTGCATAAACGGTGCGAGCCTTAAATTTATACCGCTTGAAGATATGGCAAGGCTGGGATACGAGGAATTTATACCTTATGTAAAATAGCTTTTGTTGAAGCAAATCAATAGTTTAAAAAGTTTAATCAGAGTATAATTCTCCAAAATTAAAAGGAGAAAAAATGAGTGATTTTTTTAAAAATGCGGAGCAGTTTAATGTCGATGGTGCAACCGTGCCATTTTATAAATTTAATGAAAATGGTGTAAATTTTGTTGGCTTTGACTCACGTCCTTGCGTGCCGCCAGAGCCAATGGTCAATGCATTAATCGCTATTAAATTTGCTGATAAAAACACAAAAATTATGATGCTAAATCATAAATTTCCAGCTGGTCTTATACCAAAGATAGATAAGAGCTTTGATATAGAGCGTGAAGATATAGATGGTGGGGCTGTAAAGATGATTTTTAGCCTAAAAGACGGTGCAAACATAGAAGACGTAGATACGAGTCTTTGCCACTAAGATGCTTTTAAATACTTACGCACCACCATTTAAGTTAGTCGGTGGATATTTTATTGCTGGAATTTTCTTTTTAGCATTAAGTGTGCCGGCATTCTTTTATGCAGATTTTGATGCTATCAGCTCACTAAATACAGCTGGTTTTTTGCATATATTTTTTGTTGGCTTTGTTATGAGCATTATCATCGGAGCGCTCTATCAGCTAACCTCAGTCATCTTAGAAAAGCCGTTTTTTACTGCAAAAGGTGCTATTTTAAATTTGGCTATTTTTTGTCTATCGTTGCTGGGCATGTGCTACGGGATGTTATTTGCTGAGGCTAAAATTTTACAAATTAGTGGAGTTTTGCTTTTTTGCTCACTCGCTTTTTTTGCAACGACTTACGCATTAAGCTTTATGGATAATGAAAAAAAGAGCTTTGCGGCCTTTGCACTTTTTGTTTCAGCTATCTTTTTGGTAATTGGAATAACGCTTGGTTTTTGCTTGCTTATGATACTTAGTGGCACGCTGATGCTTGATTTTGAGATGACACTAAAATTTCACGTCTATTTTGTGCTAGGATTTGTGTTTCTTGTGATACTTGGAGCTGCTAGCGTACTCCTACCTATGTTTGCACTAGCTCACGATCTAAAATTTACACTTAGCAAGGCCTCACTAGCATGCTATATTTTGGGTGGCATCTTACTAGCTTTTAATGAAAATTTGTCTATTTTGTCAATATGTGTGGCAGCTTTACTTTTTATAGCTCAAGCACTTTATATTTTAAAAAAACGCGTTAGAAAGGCGTATGATTACTGGAATGTAAATATCGTACTTTCACTGGTGGCTTTACTTGGTGCTGCTATTTTTATAGCCTTAGGCAAATTAAATTTAGCTGCATATTTTTTAATATATGGCTTTTTATTTGCTTTTATAGTAGCCCATCTTTACAAGATCGCACCATTTCTCATATGGTATCACTACGTAGCACCTTTTGTCGGAAAGGTAAAAGTGCCACTTCTTGATGCCATGATACTAAAAAAGATAGCTTATTTTGGTATAGCTTTTAATGCTATCTCGCTTCTTTGCTATCTTCTCTCAACTTGCTTTGAACTAGAAATTTTAGTGCAAGCAGGTATGATTTTTATAGCTCTTAGTATAGTTTTGCTATCGATAAATATAATAAATATTTTTAGATTTACTGGTTTTAAAGGATAAAAAATGAAAGAAAAAATTTATAACGCACTGTCAAATATCGTTGATCCAGAAGTTGGCTTTGATATCGTTTCGCTCGGACTTATATATGATGCGAGCTGCGATGAGAATGGCAAAGCAAAAGTTACTATGACGCTTTCAACCAAATCTTGCCCACTGCACGAAATGATACTTAGCTGGGTAGAAACTGCCGTGCTTGATATAGAAGGTGTCAAAGAGTGTGAGATCGATCTTGTCTGGGAGCCTGAGTGGAATATACAAATGGCAAGCGATTTTGTAAAAGCACAACTTGGAGTTTAAATTTTAAGTTTTTAGATTTGAAAGTTTGTAAATTTTTAATAAGCTAGAGAGCAAAAGCTCTCTAGAAATTTTAAGGAGTTTGTTTTTTATTAGTCCATTTGATGGCGCATAAATGATGGCACATCAAGCTGTGACATATAGTCTTCGTCATATCCACCACTAACTTTTTTAAGTCTTAATATACGCTCTTTTTTTATGATATCGTTTGCATTAGAAGTTTGTACTTCATCTTTTTTCTCAGCTTCTTTTTGTGAGCTTTGAAAACCTGTGGCTATTATTGTAACTTCAACTTTATTGTCTTCTATTTTATCATCAGTTGTTGTACCAAATATAATTTCAGCATCTTCATCTGCTGCCTCATGAATAATACTCATTGCATTATTGATATCAGCTAGTGGGCAACTAGGGCTTATTCTAAAATGAACTAAAATACCAAATGCACCATTTATTGTCATGTTATCAAGAAGCGGTGATTGTATAGCATTTTTTATAGCTTCTTGTGCTGCATCTTCGCCACTTGCTTCGCCGACACCCATTAAAGCCAGTCCTCTATGGCTCATAATCGTTCTAACATCTGCAAAGTCTAGGTTTATGTCGCTTTTTCCTGAATCAAGCACGATCGTACTCATGCCATTGACGGCTCTTGCAAGCACTTCATCAACCATTTCAAAGCTTTCTTTTATGCCAGCATTTTTATCAATTAATGTTAGGAGTTTATCGTTTGGAATGACAACAATAGAATCGCTTTCTTTCCTGAGCTCTTCAAGGCCACAATCAGCCAATTTTCTACGTTTTTTTCCTTCAAACATAAAAGGCATAGTAACAACTGCAACTGTTAGTGCACCAATATCTTTTGCAGCTTGAGCAACTACTGGAGCTGCGCCTGTACCAGTTCCACCACCAAGTCCTGTACCGATAAAAACTATATCTGATGTCTCAAGTGCACTTTTTACTTCATCGTAGCTCTCTTCAGCAGCAGCTTTTCCTATTTCAGGTCTCATGCCTGCACCTAGACCTTTTGTTGTCTTTTCTCCAAGCTGTATTTTTGTATGTGCAAGAGAATTTTCAAGAGCCTTAGCATCTGTATTGGCAACAATAAGATCTATGTTTAAATTTGGATTAACTCTTATTATGTGGTTGACCATATTGCCACCACCTCCACCTACACCTACGACCTTTATCTTTGCACCATAGATGCTTTTATTTTCTTCTACTGTGAAGCTACTCATTTTTGAAATTCTCCTTAAAATAATTGTGTAATACTATACCAAAATTTTGCAAAAGCATTTGGCTTTTTTTCTTGTTTGCTAATATCTGCAATATTGGCAAGTTCTTCTTTGTTTTTTGATTTATTTGCTATCTCTAATTCAAAATCTTTATCAGAAAAACTATCCTCTTTTTCATTTGGATCCTGCACCTCTTGTCCAAAATTTTGTACATTTTCTTCTTCTATAAAAACATTTCTAAAATTTGCTTTTGGTTTTGAGGCTATTTCCCCTTGGTATCTCATTTTTTTCTCAGAATCAATCTCGTATGGGCTAAAGTTGCCAGCACCATATAAACAAAGTCCTATAGCACAAGAATTTGCTGGATCTCTTAAAATTTCAAATAATCCATCCATTTCTTTTGGTTTTGCTATACGAACTGGCATTTTGTCAAATATCGCAGATGCAAGATCTCTAATACCTTCTAGCTTAGTCATGCCACCAGTAAGTATTATTCCAGCACCAATGCTATCTTTATAGCCGCTATCTTCTAGCATCTTAGCAAGTACCATAAGGGTTTCTTCTGCTCTGGCATATATAACATTTGATATTATGTCCAGTGAAACTTCGTGGCTTTTTGTTTCATCTCCAAGGATCGGAAGTTCTATTAGATCAACTGACTTATTTATTAAAGCACCATAGCCTAATTTTATCTCTTCTGCCTTTGGAAGAGGTGTATGCAGAGCCATAGAAAGATCATTTGTAATGTTTGCTGAGCCAACAGGTAAAAATTCATTGTATCTTATAGAATTTCCAGAATGTACTACAAGATTACAAGTAGCACCACCCATATCAACAAGTGCGGCGCCAAGCTCTTTCTCATCTTTTGTTAATGTTGCTATCGCAGAAGCATATCCCGAAAGGACTATGTTGTCTAGTTGAACACCTGCTAAATTTACGGCTTTTCTTAGATTACTAATAGATGACTTTTGTACTGTAACAATATGTGTTTGCACTTCTAGCCTACTACCGTTCATACCTATTGGATCTTCAATATGTTCTTGTCCATCTACTTTAAAATTATAAGGAAGAACATGTAATTTTTCATACTCATGAGGTATATCAGCTGTATGATCGGCCATTTGCATAGCACGCTCAATCTCTTTTATGCCTATTTCATGATTTGGTATATTTACTACACCGCTACTGTCAACGCTTTTTGTATACGCACCAGAAATAGAAACTATGACTTTTTCATAGCGTGTTCCTGCAACCCTTTGTGCTTCTATTAATGCATTTTTTATAGACTTTGCAGCTTGCTCAATATTGGTTATAACGCCTTTCCTTATTCCCTGCGTTTTTTCAGTTCCAATTCCAATTATCTTAATACCATTTTCGTCATGTTGTGCTATTACTGCACAAATCTGGAAAGAGCCGATATCTATACCTAAAATTTTTGTACTCAAGATAAATTACCTTTTGATATATTCTTTAATTTCATAGTATTTTTTAAGTTTGTTTGTTAAATCTTTTATTAGCTCATTATTTTTAAGCATTGTAACGTTCTGCTGTATTATTTGCTTATAGTTATTATCTATATTATCTACAAGCAACCTTTGTTCCAAAATATCGTATATAACGGCCTTGTCCTCTAATATAACATAACCTTTTTTATTGTTAGTTTCAAAAAGTTGAGAAACAAAAGCTCTAGTCTCACTTTCATTTAGTCCTAAGATAGAGCTATTTATATCTCTACTAATAAAGCCTATATCAGTTCCTTTGAAATTTTGTAAAGACTCTTTTGCTATAGTTGTTAAGTTTTCTTTTTTCTTTTTATCTTTGTAAATTTCAAGTACCATTGCTCTTGCTTGTTCAAAACTCATAGGTTGTGGAGGAGTTATGCTTTTTATCCTAACTATCAAATATCCATCTTTATATGTAAATGGTTTTATAACCTCACCAACTTTTGCCCCTTTTATTTCATCAAGTGAGAATGTCGCATTATCTTCATTTATACTAATAAATTTATTTGTTGCAAGCTCAGCTTTTTTGATAGAGGTATATTTTTTTAAAGCATCAGTCTTGCTTTTCTCGATATTGTAGTCTTTGATAACTTCAGTCTTTACTTCGTCAAATGATTTGATTTTATCATCAGAGCCTTTGTATCTCTCCTTGTTTTCGTTGTAGTAGTCACTCAAAGTAGTTTGATTTACATCATTTTTGTTTGACTCTATAAAGTATGTTTCAAGACCATATATCGTCTTCGTCATATAGTTGTTTTTGTTTATCTCCCAAAGATCCTTTAGCTCTTTTTCATCTATTTTTATATTACTTTGATTAGCATTTATTATCTGTATTGCTAATTTGTCTTGCATAAAAAAGCTTGCTTCCATCATTGCAATGTCTTCTTTGCTGGCTGGTAAATTTAAAATAGTTCTAAGTTTATCAAGTAGTATTGTTAGTTTTAAATTTTCTTCAAAATCGGTTGGATTTATTCTGGCCCTTCTTAAAATATCGTAGTATAAATTTTTATCAAAAGCACCATCTTTTTGAAATGTTGGATCAGCGATTATATATTTTAAAATATCATCTTTGCTAACACTAAGACCTATATCGTCTGCAAAATTTAACAGTAAATTCTCTTGAATTGTAGCCTGAAGTGCGGCATTTTGTAAGCCTAACTCATTGGCCTTTTCTTGCGTTAATTTACCATCAAAAAGATTATTGTAGTATTGATACAAATTATCGTATTTTTGTTGCAGTTCTTGAATGCTTATATTTCTGTGTCCTACTTTTGCTACTGAAGTGGCTCGATTGCTATTTAAATCATATGCTCCCCAGCCTACAAAGCCTGCTCCAACAAAGGCTATTGTACTTACCCAGATGGTAACAACTAGGTATTTTTTATGTTTTTGCATCCAAGACAACATTAAATTTTCCTTTAAAAGACTAACGAAATTTGTATGATATATTATATAAAATTGCCTTAAATAAGCTTAAAATAGGGGCTTTAAAAATGCCTTTGTGGAGGATTTTACTAACAATTTTTTAGTATTGTTAGCAAAATTTTTAAATACTATAATCGCTATAACCACTAGTTAAATGAAGTAATTTGCAGCTATTTTCTAGTAGAGCTATCTCTTTTGCAAGAAGCTGAGGGCTTCTACTGTAGGCATAAATGCCATATCCTCTAACAATAATAATATTTGTATTTTTTTCTAGCATATATCTATAAATTTCAGTTTCTGCACGTTCATACCAGTCATCATATTGTTTTGGATCATAAACAGAAATTTTATCAAATCTCATATACCCAAAATAATCTTTCGGTACGATTTTTTCATGTTTCATTGCGTAGGCAGTTGCGTATGGTGGCATCGCGTAGCAAACAAATCTCGCCTCATTTATATTTTTATAAATATTTAAGTGTATATCAGCATCAAGACTAGCTTCATTCCAACGATAATCTTTTTTTGATGAAAGAAGTGTTAAGTCATCATCTTTTAAATTATCAAAAATAGCATTTTGCTTATTGATTATAAATTGATTTTTTTCGACTCTTGCCGAAATCGAGCCGTGAAAGACGCCAAAAAAATTCTTTCTAAACATAGAAAGTGATATTGTTTTTATCTCATTTATTGAGTGTTCTAGCTCCATTTTTTCTCCTACGTTTAAGCGATTATATTTAAGCTATCTTAAAATTTATGTAAAATTTTGTGTAATGATAGCTTTTTAAGTAAAATTTCGATAAATTTTCCACACTATTTACTATAAAGAGGCAGTGTTGCAAAGTCCACATATCAGTGTTTTACTTGATGAAGTTCTATCTTTTTTTAAAAATTTAAATGGAAATTTTATAGATTGCACGCTTGGATATGCCGGACATTCTAGTGCCATTTTGTCTCAAAATGAAAATTTAAATTTAATTGCCTGTGATAGAGATAATGAAGCTATAAATTTTTCACTAAAAAAACTTGAGCCATTTGGTAGTAGGGTTAAAATTTATAAAAGTAACTTCTCTGAATTGACTAGCAAGCTAAGTCAAGAAGAAATTTTAAATGTTAGAGGAATTTTGGCTGACATCGGTGTTAGCTCACTTCAGATAGATAAAGACGATAGGGGCTTTAGTCTTGGCTCAAGCACGCTTGATATGCGCATGGATAAAGAGCGAAATTTTAGTGCGTTTGACGTTGTGAATGGATACTCTTTTGATGAGTTGGTTAGAATTTTTAGAGATTATGGCGAGCTAAAAAATGCTGTTGGGATTACAAACAAGATTATAAATGCTAGAAATTTAGGCAAGATAACGAGTGCAAAAGAGCTTGCAAATCTAATAGGTACAGCCCAGATAAAAGGGCGCGGAGTTAGCCCTGCGATACTTGCCTTTCAAGCGATCAGGATAGAGGTAAATGGTGAGCTAGACGAGTTAACAAATTTGCTTGATAGTATAGAAAAAGGTGGGTTTAGGGATTGCCTTGTGGCAATTATTACATTTCACTCGCTTGAAGACAGGATCGTAAAGGAGCGCTTTAAAAAATGGGCAAATAGCTGTATCTGCCTACCTGGTGTTTATAAATGTGAGTGCGGAAATAACCACGAACTAGGCGAAATTTTGACCAAAAAGCCACTAACGGCAAGCCAAAATGAACTAGCGCAAAACTCACGAAGCAAGAGCGCAAAACTACGGGTTTTTAAGATAAAGGGATAAAGATGCAAGAAAAAGAAGAGCTACTAACGCTTCACGACGAGGAGCAAAAACGTGAGGTAAATTTAAGCTTTAAGACATTAGTGATGGTCTATTTAGCTGTTTTTATAGCTCTAGCTATATTTTTGCCAAAAATTTACATAGCAAATCAAATTTATTATATAAGTAGAGATATAGCTGATATCAGTGGTAAACGAGATATGCTTTTAGAGGAAAATAGAGCTCTTAATATAAAGCTTGAAAATTTACGTTATAAAAATCAAATTTTAAACAATATGCAAGAGCGTCAATGGAAATAACTAAATATTTAAACTAAATTTTGATGGTTAAATTATATCTGCAAATAATATAGCCATTTTGTATGCAACTGCACAAAAATAAAGTTAACTCAACAAACAAAGCCTAGCTTAACTTACTAATTAATTACTTTAATTACTCTCTTTTTGAGAGATTAGCTTTTCATATATATATTGTTCTAAATCTTTTTTTGATATGTCATTTTTTATAGCAGTATTATAAATTTCTTCGACCTTGCTTGAGTATTTTTCATAGCCAAAATAGGGAAAATGCACACTCCAGGCTTTCTTGATAAGATCGTGACTTATCTCTCTTCTTGCCCAAACTTTAAACATATCAAAGCCAATGAAAACGGCCGAAGTAACGACAGCAGTCGCTATTATCGATATGTGTGCGTCAGTTTTTGCTAAAAAATGATGCGTGATGATTAACAATGGAAATAAAATGACAAAACAGATAAGTGCGTAAATCTGATAGAGCTTGATGTGGTTAAATCTAAAATTTAGCTTTGCTCCATCTATTAGCATACCTTCGTTAAAAAGGGCATTTGCTTCAAGTAGATCCCTAAATAAAACTGGCTGTTTTGAAACAAAAAAAACGTTTTTTATGATTCTATCTTTTAAAGTTTCTTGCATTTTTTATAGACTTTTTACCTTTGAAATTTTGGCTCATTATATCCAAGAATCTATAAATTCAAACAAAATTAGATACAATTTGCCCAAAATTTAAGGAGCTAAAAATGGCAGATCAAGCTTTACAAACCGTCTTTTTAAATGGAGAATTTTTGCAAAAAGACGAGGCAAAAGTTAGTGCTTTTGATAGAGGATTTATATTTGGTGATGGAATTTATGAGGTTGTACCTGTGATAAATTCAAAAATGGTTGATAAAGATGGATTTTGGGCGAGATTTGAAAGAAGCTTAAATGAAATAGATATAAGTTTGCCCTACGAAAAGGAAAAATTTGAAGCGATTTTAAACGATATAATCGCTAAAAACGCCTTGAAAGAGGGCGGAATTTACATGCAAGTAACAAGAGGTGTGGCGTTTAGAAATTTCTATTTTATGGAAAATCTAACACCAAGTGTCTTTATCTTTTGCTACGAGAGTGAAATTTTAAACAATCCTGCTGCAAAAACTGGCATAAAAGTGGTAAGTGTCGAGGATATCAGGTGGAAAAGGCGCGACATCAAGTCTATCTCACTTCTGGCTCAGTGCTACGCTAAAAATGAAGCTCACAAAAAAGGCGCAGACGAGGGCTTTATGGTGGAAAATGGCTTTGTGACAGAGGGCTGTAGCTCAAGTGCTTTTATCATCAAGGATAAAACTTTAATCACAAAACCGCTTTCAAATGAAATTTTGCCAGGAATTCGCCGTATGAGACTTTTAAAGATCGCTAAAGATATTGGCCTTAAGATAGAGGAGCGAAAATTTAGCATGGATGAAGTTTATAATGCCGATGAAGTCTTTATCTCGGCTGCTACGCTTATACTCTTGCCAGTCGTTTATGCTGATGGCAAGGCGATAAATGGTGCAAAAGTAGGAGAAATTTCAAGCGAACTTCGTGAAATTTATGCTAGTGAACTTTTAAAAGAAGCTGGACTTTGAGAGAAAAAATCTTAATAAGTGCTTGCCTAGTCGGCATAAATTGTAAATTTAACGGCGAAAATAATCTTTTAAATAAAGATGTTTTAGATGAAATTTCAAAGAGATATCATCTGCTTTTTGTTTGTCCAGAGGTTTTTGGTGGGCTTAGCACGCCAAGAGAGCCAGCTGAGATGAAAAATGGTGCAGTTATTTGTAAATTTTCAGGTAAAGATGTGAGTGAAAATTTTAAAAAAGGAGCAGAAATTTGCCTAAAGATAGCCAAACTAAATGGTTGCAAAAAGGCTATTTTAAAATCAAAAAGTCCAAGTTGTGGAAGTGGGCAAATTTATGATGGAAGCTTTAGCAAGAGGCTTATTTTAGGCGATGGCATCACAGCAAAACTACTAAAAGAAAATAAAATTTTAGTTTTTAGTGAAGATGAGATAGCAGGGCTTGATGTTTGATAAACCAAAAGACAACATTATGCTTGAGGTGATCTTTAAGTATGTCGTGGCAAGGTTTTGTAGATGCTCTCAATGATGTAAAAGTGGGTGAGCTTTCAAAGAAATTTGGCTCTGATATTGTAGAAATTTTTAAGCTCAAACGATATAAAAGTAAAAAGCGAGAATGAGACTATGAAGCAAATTTGCAAAAACAACGATGAAAAGATGTTTTATATTTTTGTTTTGATTGTAGAAGCTATTTTTAAGAATAAGGAAAAAAGTTGAAAAAGGGTATATTTTTAGCATTTAGTGTTGCTTTGTTTTTGGGATGTTCGCAGACCCAACCAAAGCCAAGTGTGCAAAATTCTTTACCAGATGAAAATGTATATAAGCCAAATGAACGCATTAGTTTGCTTGATTTTGAAATGAAGCAAGATGCCTCGTCGCTACCGCAAAATGTGCAAAGTGCAAGCTTTGACCAAGAAGAAATTTTAAAAAGAAGGTTTAAGGTTTTTACATTAAAGGGTGTAAAATTTAATCCAAACGATGTCTTTTGGGCATTTAATATATATAAGCCAAGCGAAAAGAGAAAGTATTTTGGCTCAAATTTTAGACAGATACCTCAAAGCTGGTTTGACGCACAAAAGGACAATGCAAATTTTTCAGCTCTTTCAAGCATCTCTGCTTATGCTCTAACTTCGGCAAACACAGCTTTAAGAAATTTTCCAACCGATGAGCCGATATTTTTAAATCCACAAACTCCAGGAGAGGGCTATCCGTTTGACTATCTGCAAGAATCAACACTAAGCATTGCTCATCCACTTTTTGTCTCACATCTTTCTAAAGATAAGGCATGGGCGTTTGTTAGCGATGATGCGGTTTGGGGCTGGGTAAAGGTCGAGGATATTAAATTTATAAGCGATGATGAGGCAAATGCCTATCAAAAGTCAAGTTTTGTGACTATAAAAACGGATAAAATGCCAGTTTATGATAAGGTCGGAAATTTCTTGTTTTATTCAAGAGTTGGAGCGATACTGCCTGTTTTGGCACAGGATAGTAAAAACTACTACGGAAAAATTTATGTAAGAAATCTCTTGAGAGAATTTGTGCTACCAAAGTCTGTTGGCGCTCTTTTTCCTCTTAAATTTAATGACTCAAATCTAAAAACACTTATTAGCTCTCTTCTTACTCAGCCTTATGGTTGGGGTGGGGTCGATAAGCTAAGGGATTGCTCTCTTTTTACTAAAGATTTGCTAGCAAGTTTTGGCGTGTGGTTGCCCAGAAACTCAAGAGCTCAAGCAAATATGGGACAAAAATTTGATCTAAAAGGACTTAGTAACGCCGCTAAGACAAAAGAGATAAAAGAAAAAGGTGTGCCATATCTTACGCTTGTGCATCTGCCAGGGCATATCATGCTTTATGCTGGATACAAGGGCGATGATATATATGTAGTGCATGATGCTTGGGGACTAAAAACCGAAAATAACGGCAGAGCGTTAATCGGTGCTACGGCAGTAACTACGTTAAACATCGGACAAAACAGAAGCGATATACAAAACTCAAATTTACTCATTTCAAAGGTGGACTCTATAAACGTCATAAAACCTGAAAATTTCATAAGCGACAAAGCAAGGAAAATTTCTGCCCTTGAGCGTGCTTATGGGGTTAAAGTGGAGGAAAATTTAGTCAAATTTAGCGATGGCACGAGTTTAGTCTATGATGACTTTAAACAAAAAGATGATGAGTGTAGTATCGGTGCTGATATAGAGGATATGAATGCGCTTGATTACGCTGCATTTTCGCCGCTTAGCACCGCACTAAGCGATGCTGGCAGATGTAGAAATTATGAATTTTTAGGCAAAATTTATGGCTCAAGCGAGAGTGCGGTAAAAGCAAATTTAGTAAATGTCATCTGGCTAAAGGACTTTTTAAATTTGCCTTTAAAATTTAACTCTAAAAATGGAGCTGCAGCCGCCTTACAAGACATAAGCAATGAGCTAAACGATATGGTAAAAAGTGATGCGAGCTTGCTTGAGTATTTAAAAGATCCAGGTGGGACATTTAAATGGCGCATCATCGCTGGCACAAACCGTTTGAGTCCGCACAGCTACGGCATCGCGATCGATATAAATGTGAAAAAGAGCCACTATTGGCAGTGGAGCAAGGGCTATCAAAATCTCATTCCTGAAAAGATAGTGTGTGTTTTTGAAAAACATAAATTTATCTGGGGTGGACGCTGGAAGCACTTTGATACGATGCACTTTGAGTATCGCCCAGAGATGTTTGAGTAGATGAAAGAGCAAATTTTAGAAATTTTATCTCGCTCAAACGTCTTTTTAACAGGTGGCGGAGGTGTTGGCAAGAGCTATCTAACGGCCTCCATCATCAGACACTACAAAGAAAATTTTAAAAACGTCATAATCCTTGGCTCAACTGGCATAAGTGCTGTTAGCCTTGGAGGAGTTAGCTTGCATAGCTTTTTTAAATTTGGCTACTGCAAGGACTATGAGGAGCTAAGGCGCTTTGACTATCATCAAAAAGACAAACTAAGCAAGCTAAGAAATATGCTAGATGCTTGTGATCTGCTTGTAATTGATGAAATTTCAATGGTGAGCTCAGATTTAATGGAGATGATAAGATATCGACTACTTACTTCCAAATTTAAAGGTAGGGTGCTTATAGTGGGCGATTTTTATCAGCTTCCGCCAGTGCAAAAGGTGCAAAACGAAAATAGGCTTTTTAATTTTTTATACGCTTTTAACTCCAGTGCGTGGGAGGATATGAAATTTACAAATGTCGAGCTACTGGTCTCAAAGCGTACAAGCGATCTTAAATTTTATGAGATTCTCTCTCGTCTTAGAGTTGGTGAGCTAGATGATGAGATAATGAGCTATATAGAGAGTTTAAGAGTGACCAAGATAGAGCCAGATGATGATACGAGCGTGCTTTTTGGCAGAAACGCCGAGGCTGAAATACTGAATCAAAAAAGGCTCTCAGAGCTTAGGACGCCACTTGAAATTTCAAACTCAGATGTGAGCATTTTGGATGAAAATTTAGATAAAAAAGAGTTTGAAAAATGGGCAAATACGCTAAATATCTCAAGAGATTTGGAGATGAAGATAGGCGCTAAGATCATCTTTACGTCAAATAAGTGGGGCGAGTACTATAACGGCGAGCAAGGCAAGATCATGCAAATTTTAAAAGAAAATGGCGTCATTTCAAGCGTGATCGTGAAAAAAGATAGCGGCGAAATTTGTGAGATAGAAAAAGCAGCTTATATATTTAGTTCGTTAAATTTAAACGAAGATGAGATCGAAGAAAATGTACAAGCATCGCTCTACCAGTTTCCATTTAAACTTGCCTATGCGCTAACCATCCACAAATCTCAAGGAATGAGCATAAACTCGCTCATTTGTAATATCAACCATATTTTTGCCAAAGGACAACTCTACGTCGCACTTTCTCGTGCAGTAAGTCCTAAAAATTTAAAACTTTTTTATGATAAAAAAAGTGATTTTAGGCAGCATTTAAGAAAAGTGGTTAAAATTGACGACGAAGTTAAGAAATTTTACCAAGAAAGCGTATTTTTGCATATTAAGGAGAATTTATGAAAAAGCTATTTTTAAGCCTTGCTTTTTGTATTTTTGCATTTGCAGACGTGCTAAAAGTAAGAGATTTTCAAACAGATATCTACTCAAAAGCTGGACAAAATTTAACAAAAAAGATAAATATGAATCTTGAAGTTGTCGGACGTGATGTTGAAGAAAATGAAGCGTATGTGCTTGATGCTTTAAACATAATAGTTGGTAGCTTTTACGTGGAAGATATTTTAACCTCAATGGGAAAAGAGAAATTTAAAGAGCTTTTCATAAAATACGCAGCCAAAAAGCACTCTCTTGATATCGATGATGTGCTTATCTTAAATATAAAAGTGATAAATAATCTTGAACTAAGCGAGATCATAAAAGCAATAAAAAGCCAAAATTTATGCTCCGATCCAAGTGTTAATGAAGAGATTGTAACAAAACCAGAAAAGAAGAAAAAGGGCAATGAGATCATCATCTCGCCAGATCCAAATGATGTAGTTCAAAAGCCTATCGATCTAAATAACGTTCAAGAATTTGGAAAAGATTTTTGAGAGAAGTGAATAAATTTGGCTAAAGTTAGCCAAATTTATTGATTTACGATGTCGTAACCTTGAGGAATGACAGGAGTTAGCGTCTCTTGTGGTATGAGCGCGTCTTTTACTGGGTTGCTTAGAGTTATTTTTATCTTATTTGAAAGTTTATCTTTATAGTCAATCGTCGTTGGAAGCGTGTTTTTAATAGTTATAAAGTATTCAACTCCGTCATATATTGCTTTGTAAAGTGTTGGTTGAATTTGCTCCGCATGAGCTAAAATTTGCGTCAAATTTGGCGTATCATCAAGCTTTGAAATGATGGCTTGCTCAAGCTCGTCCTCAATCACGATCACACGTTCTTTGTTAAAATAAATTCTCTTTGGTGTTGGACTTTCATATATCCAAAGTGCAGTATTGTCATTTTTTGCGTAAAATCTACCCTTGTAATTTATGCTTTTGCCTTCGCTAAAAACAGTTTGCGTAAAGTCACTTTGCAGGCTTTTGAAATTTAAGCCAGCACCAAATGAGCAAACTGCGATGAGAGATGCAACTAGAAATTTTCTCATTTTTTATCCTTTTTTGGCGTATTCTAGCCCAGTTTAATTAAATAAATAGTTAAACTATGCTAAGATCCAAAGTTTAAAAATTTAGGAAGGTAAAATAATGATTTCATCGGTATTTAGAAAGATTTTTGGCACCAAAAACGATAGAGAAGTCAAAAAATATATAAAACGTGTGGCGCAGATAAACGCGCTAGAACCAACTTATGAAAAGATGAGCGACGATGAGCTTAAGATAAAATTTAACGAGCTTAAATCCCAAGTCGTCGAAGAAAAAGTCACTTTAGATGAAATTTTAAATGATGTTTTTGCGATCGTTAGAGAAGCTAGCAAAAGGGTGCTTAAGATGCGCCATTTTGACGTGCAGCTAATAGGCGGCATGGTGCTAAACGAGGGCAGGATCGCTGAGATGAAAACGGGCGAGGGTAAGACCTTGGTGGCGACTTTACCAGTTATATTAAACGCGATGAGTGGCAAAGGTGTGCACGTAGTGACCGTGAACGACTACCTTGCAAAGCGTGACGCTACGCAAATGGGCGAGCTTTATAACTTTTTAGGCTTAAGCGTAGATGTGATACTAAGCGGTGGATACGATGATGAAGTAAGACAAGCTGCGTATAACGCGGACATAACATACGGCACAAACTCAGAATTTGGCTTTGACTATCTTCGTGATAATATGAAATTTGAAGCTGGTCAAAAGGTGCAAAGAGGTCATAACTTCGTTATCGTAGACGAGGTCGATAGTATCTTGATAGATGAAGCAAGAACACCGCTTATAATATCAGGTCCAACAAATCGCACACTTGATGGCTACATAAGAGCTGATCAGGTCGCAAAACGGCTTACTAGAGGCACTCCAGCTGATCCAAATGTGCCAGGCTCAAAGCCAACAGGGGACTTCATAGTCGATGAAAAAAATAGAACGATAATGATCACAGAAGCTGGCATCAGCAAGGCTGAAAAATTATTTGGTGTTGAAAATTTATATAACCTTGAAAATGCCATACTAAGCCACCACTTAGATCAAGCTCTAAAAGCTCACAACCTCTTTGAAAAAGACGTTCATTATGTCGTAAAAGATGGCGAGGTAGTCATTGTTGATGAATTTACTGGACGTCTAAGCGAAGGCAGACGCTTTAGCGAGGGACTTCACCAAGCGCTTGAAGCAAAAGAGGGCGTGAAAATCCAAGAAGAGAGCCAAACGCTAGCCGATACAACATATCAAAACTACTTTAGGATGTATAAAAAGCTTGCAGGTATGACTGGTACGGCTCAGACAGAGGCTACTGAGTTTTCTCAAATTTACAACCTTGAAGTTATCTCGATCCCTACAAATTTACCAGTTAAAAGAATCGATCAAAACGACCTTATCTACAAAACTCAAAATGAGAAATTTAAAGCAGTTATTGATGAGGTTAAAAAAGCTCACGAGAAAGGTCAGCCAGTGCTTGTGGGAACTGCAAGTATTGAGCGCAGTGAAGTGCTTCACGAGATGCTTAAAAAGGCTGGCATCCCACACTCTGTCTTAAATGCTAAAAACCACGAAAAAGAGGCCGAGATCATCGCACAAGCTGGTGTAAAAGGCGCTGTAACTATCGCTACAAACATGGCTGGTCGTGGTGTTGATATCAGGATCGATGATGAGGTTAGAAATTTAGGCGGTCTATATATCATAGGCACCGAAAGGCACGAGAGTAGAAGGATAGACAATCAGCTTCGTGGTCGTGCTGGACGTCAGGGCGATCCTGGCATGAGTAGATTTTACCTAAGTCTTGAAGATAATCTTTTAAGAATTTTTGGTAGCGACCGCATAAAGGCGATCATGGATAGGCTTGGTATCGACGAGGGCGAGAGTATCGAGAGTCGCATGGTGACAAGAGCTGTTGAAAATGCTCAAAAGAAAGTCGAGAGCTTGCACTTTGAGGCTAGAAAGCACTTGCTTGAGTATGACGACGTGGCAAATGAGCAAAGAAAAACCATCTACAAATACCGCGACGAGCTACTTGATAAAAACTATGATATGAGCGAAAAGATAGCTCAAAATAGAAAAGAGTACGCTGCAAATTTACTTGATACAGCTGAAATTTTCCATGGCGGCTTGAAAGATGACTTTGATATTAAAAATTTATGTTCTATTATCCTTGCAGATTGTGGCGAAGAGATAGACGAGAGCGAGCTAAAAGGCCTAGAGTATGATGAGCTAATAGAAAAGCTTGCACAAATTTTTGAAGTAAGATATAACGAAAAAATGAGCGTGCTAAATGAAGATCAAAGAAAAGAGATAGAGAAAATTTTATACCTTCAGGTGCTTGATAATGCGTGGAGAGAGCACCTCTATCAAATGGATATCCTAAAAACTGGTATCGGCCTTAGAGGGTATAATCAAAAAGATCCGCTTGTTGAATACAAAAAAGAGAGCTATAACCTCTTTATGGAGCTAGTTAGCAGGCTAAAAAGTGAGAGTGTTAAGACGCTTCAGGTTGTAAGATTTAAGAGCCGTGAAGAGCAAGAAGAGCAAGCTAAAATGATGCTAGAAGCTAGTCAAAATGCTGAAAATGAAAATTTAAGCTACAACAACCAAGGCGGAGATGAAAATTTCACACCAGAAAAAAAGATACCAAGAAACGCTCCATGCCCTTGTGGAAGCGGTAAAAAATATAAAGATTGCCACGGAAAAAGTGGCCCTAAAAAAGGCATATTTGCTTAAAATTTCTACTTTTAAGGCGCCAAAAGCGCCTTAATCTTTTAAAGGCTATTTGATGACAAGCTTACCAAAGTACCTACTTTTTAAATATTTAAGATTTGATAAAACTCAGCCATTTATCACTCTAAGTGCCTTGCTCGCCTTTCTTGGTGTTAGCATAGGGCTTATGGTTTTGATCGTTGCGATGGCGATTATGAATGGTTTTGACAAAGAATTTGAGCGCAAACTTTTTACGATGAACTATCCAATAACCGTTCAAAGTGCCTTTAAAGGCTCTATTGATGATGATTTTGTTGATGAGCTCAAGGTTAGATTTAGCGACCTAAAATTTAGTCCATTTATAAGCACACAGGTCATTTACCGCTCGGCAAATGCTCTTGAGGGCGGACTGGTTTATGGCGTAAATTTTAAAGATGAAAAACAGATAAACTCAGTCGTAAATGAAGCTTTAAAAGATAAAGAGCTAGATGGTTTTGAGATACTTGTGGGAAGTGGCATAACGAGTGAGTTTAGACTAAGAAACGATGAAAAACTAACGCTTATCTTTACAAAGGCTGATCCTGCTGGCTTTTCTCTAACGCCAAAGATGAAGCGCTTTGATATCGGTGGCTCATTTACATCTGGGCTAATCGCCTACGATAAGGCGTTTTCATATACTTCAGTTGATGCTTTGAGGAAAATTTTAGACTATCCAAAAGGCGTTTATGATGGAATTCATATCTTTTCAAGTAAGCCATTTGATGATATAAAAAGAGTGCGTGAAGGGCTTCCAGCTGGTACTGTTGCCATTGGTTGGTGGGAGCAAAATGGCAACTTTTTCTCAGCGCTCGCACTTGAAAAACGAGCACTTTTTATCGTTTTGATGCTTATTATCCTTGTGGCTTCGCTAAATATCATAAGCTCGCTGCTAATGACAGTGATGAACCGCAGGCAGGAGATTGCCTTGCTTCTTGCACTTGGAGCTAGTAAAGGCGAGATAAAAAGAAGCTTTTTTTATCAAGGGCTAGTAATAGGCGGAGGCGGCATTATATTTGGCTTAGTGCTTGGCTTTTTAGGACTATTTTTGCTTGGAAATTTCAATATTATAGACTTGCCGGCTGACGTTTATGGCTCAAGCAAACTACCACTAGAGCTTTCAACCATCGATCTTGTGCTTATTGTAGTTGGAGCTGTATTTATCGTGGCTATATCGTCTTATTATCCAGCTAAAAAAGCCACAGAAGTAAATGTGCTTCAAACTTTAAGAAATGAGTAGAGCCTAAAGGCTTAGGCTTGCTCATTGCTTGTAAAATTTATTTTTAAAAGATTATTTTAAAACTGGCATAAACTCGTAAAATTCTAGAATAAATTTATAATTTTACGCTCTTATATCATGATCGATTTTGCATTGAAGAGCCTCGTGTACGAGTGTTTTTGCCATGACGCGCTCTTCGTTTATTAGGTGGAAATTTTTACCTAACTCACCAAAGATATCTTTATTACCTTCGCCATTTATTTTTATTATAGTTTGGGTATTTACGCCGTAGTCTTTTATCTTTTGCGCGATGAGTTCCACTCTTTGCTCATTGTTAACGGTTATAATAACAGCAGCTGCATCGCTTAGGCAGGCATTTTCAAGTGTGTGGCTTTGAAGAACGTTACCTAAAAATACATTTTCCCCGCGGCTCCTACCAAGCTCAACTAGACTAATATCATTATCAAGCACAAGATATAAAAGCTTTGTCTCTTTTAGCCTTAAAACGACCTCTTGTCCAAGTCTCTCATAGCCAAAGACTACGATGTGATTTTTGATTTTTTGCGGCTTTAGAGTTTCATTTGGTTCAACAACGATCTCACGTTCTATGAGGTCTGCTATTGCGTCTAGTTTTTTGAGTATAAAAGGCGTAGCAAACATCGATACAACAGAGGCTGCGATAAAAATTTGAGCAGTTTGTATATCAAGTAAATTTCTAGTAGTCATTAGTCCAAAAACAGCTAGTGCAAATTCGCCTATTTGACAAACACTAAGCGCAGTTTTTGCAGCAACTCTTCGCTTTAAGTAGATGTTTAAGATAGCAAAAACGACAACTGCTTTTATCACCATGACACTAAATACTAAGCCAAGAACAAGCCAGATGTTTGAGATGACGACAGCAAAATTTATCTGCATACCAACGGTTATAAAAAATAGTCCAAGAAGTAGATCTCTAAAAGGAATGAGATCAACTTCGATTTGGTGTTTATATTGCGTCTCAGCCATCATCATACCGGCTAAAAATGCACCCAAAGAGTATGAGAAGCCAAAGAAGTGAGCCAAAGTGCTAGAGCCAACGACCATAAATAAAATCGTAGCTATAAAAACCTCTTGCGAATTTGTTTGAATAACTTTATAAAATATCCAGTTGATGACATATTTACCAAGTAAAAATAGCACAACAATAAGAATAATCGCACTTGTAAATGTCTTTAGCAAAAGCTCATTTATTGAAGCATCTTGCGAGCTAAACATATCTATCATAAGTAAAATAGGAATGACAGCTATATCTTGAAATAGTAAAATTCCAAGTGCTTTTCTGCCGTAAATTTTACTCACATCGCCACTATCGTTTAGCGTCTTTAGCACGATCGCAGTTGATGAGAGTGCAAGCGCAAGACCTGCAATAAGTGCCGTTTCGTCTTTTAAGTGAAGGGCGTAATAAAGCATCACACCCATTATAAAGCCACTTAAACAAACCTGTAAGCCGCCGTTTAAAAAGACCTCTTTTTTCATGCCCATTAAGTGCTTAAAGCTAAACTCAAGTCCAATGGTAAACATCAAAAACGCGATACCAAATTCCGCGATATGAGAAATTTCATCATTGCTTTTTAGGTTAAAAAATTCTGATATAAGCGTACCTGTTACGATGTAGCCGATGATGGTTGGTATCTGAAATTTTTTAAAAATGACATTTAATGCGACTGAGATCGCCGCAACAAGCAAGAAACCTTCTAAAATTTGTTCCATAAATTATTTTTTACCTTCATAAAAGACTAGATCAAAGCTATTTTTTCTCTTTACAAGCGATCTTTTTGTGCTAGTTTGACTAGTAGCTTCGTGCAATTTTTTATTTAGCTCATCAATAGTTGATTCTAAATCGTCAATTTTTTCTTTCAACTGAAGTATCACATCAACGCCGGCTAAATTTACGCCAAGCTCACGGGTTAAATTTAGTATAGTTTTTACGCGATCAACGTCTTTTTGTGAGTAGAGCCTCATCTTGCCATCTGTTCTTGATGGCTCGATAAGTCCCTCTCTTTCATATTGTCTTAAAGTTTGTGGATGTATGCTTAAAACCTTTGCAACAACGCTTATTAAAAAAAGTGGTTCTTCATAATTTTGCATTTTTTACTCCGGTAATTTTTCTTTTAACTCTTTTACTAAGCCTTCATCAAGCTCACTAATATTTGGAAGTTTTACCCTGGCTTTTAAGTAAAGATCCCCATAAATTCCGCTCTTTCTATTTTGCACACCATATCCTTTTAAGCGGATCTTTGTGCCTGTTTTTGAGTTCTCAGCGATCTTAATCGTGACATCTTTTTTATAAGTATGCACATCGACTTTTCCGCCAAAAAGCATAGTTTTTAGTGGAATTTCTATATCTTTATAAAGATCGTCCCCGACTCTTTCATATTCGTCGCTTGGCTCAACGCTAATAGCAAGTATAAGATCGCCTTTTTGACCACCAGCACTCTTGCCTTTGCCTTTGACACGAAGCTTCTCGCCGCCTTCTATGCCGCTTGGAATTTTTATCTTAATGCTTTCGCCATTAAAATTTATCTTATGTTCGCCACCAGTTACAGCTACATCAAATGGTATAGAAATTTTTGCATTTACGTCTAGATCAGCTCCGCCAAAGCCAAATCCACCACTACTAAATCCGTCAAATCCACCAAAATTACTACCAAATCCGCTGCTAAATTTAGCTCCACCGCCGCCAAAGCCACCTGAGAAGATATTCTTTAAAATTTCATTTAGATCGCCCATATCGGCTGAGCTGCTAGCAAAGTCGTGGAAATTTTGACCGCCAAACATAGTATCGCCGTACTGGTCATATTGAGCTCGTTTTTTATCGTCGCTTAAAATTTCATAAGCGGCATTTATCTCTTTAAATTTATCTTCTGCTCCAGGGTCTTTGTTGATGTCTGGGTGATATTTTCTGGCAAGTTTTCTATAAGCTTTTTTTATCTCGTCGCTTGAGGCACCCTTTGAAACCCCTAAAGTCTCATATAAGCTTTCACTCATATATTCTCCTTATATTTTTTTGATACGGATTATATCACAAAGCTTTAGTCTATGCAAGTCAAGTTTATTTTTGTTTAATAACAAGAAAAAGTGTTAAGATTTTATTTTTTCACTATATTTATAATTTGCAAAAATTTTTAGTTTAAAGGACAAAAATGAAAAAGATTGTGCTAATTTCATTAGTAGCAGCTTCTTTTTTAGTGGGGGCTGATATTAAATTTAATGAAGCTAACTCTAATATCACGAGAGTCTCGCCACTTAGCGATAAAAATAGCGTACTTTCTTATTATGACTCGATCGCTCAGGCAAAGCTTTCAGTTGTAAATATCTCAACTACAAAAACGGTAAATAACGCTGGTATTGAGCAGATGTTTAATGACCCTTTCTTCAATGAATTTTTTGGATTTAACTTTGCAAAACCAAAAGAAAAAGAAAAAACTACTTCGCTTGGCTCTGGCGTTATTATCTCAAATGATGGCTACATCGTTACAAATAACCACGTTATAGAAGATAGCGATCAAATAGTCGTAACTCTTGCAAATGGCGGCAAAGAATTTAAAGCAAAGCTAATAGGAAGTGATCCAAAAACCGATCTAGCCGTCGTAAAGATAGAAGCAAACGGGTTAAACGCGATCACTTTTGCAGACTCATCAAAGCTGCTCGATGCAGATGTCGTATTTGCAATAGGTAATCCATTTGGCGTTGGTGAAAGTATTACTCAAGGTATAATTTCAGGGCTAAATAAAGATAATATCGGCCTTAATCAATATGAAAATTTTATCCAAACAGATGCTTCGATAAACCCAGGAAATTCAGGTGGAGCTTTGGTTGATAGCAGGGGCTATTTGGTCGGAATAAACTCAGCCATACTTTCAAAAAGTGGTGGCAATAACGGCATTGGCTTTGCGATCCCATCAAATATGGTAAAAGATATCGCTAAAAAGCTGATAACTGACGGAAAGATCGAGCGTGGCTTTATCGGCGTTACGATTGCAAATTTAACTGATGAGCAAAAAGAGCTTTACACAAATAAAGAAGGTGCTTTAATAAGTGGCGTAGAGCAAGGCATGCCAGCAGATGAAGCTGGACTAAAAAGAGGCGATTTGGTTATATTAGCTAATGATAAAGCTATCAAAAATGCAAATGATCTTAAAAATTTCATCGGTTCACTAACTCCAAATAGCAGCGTTGATATAACTTACGAGCGATCAAATAAAATAATGAATGCAAAAATCAAGCTTGCAAACGCTGATCACAATTCAAAAGACATAGCAAAAAGCATTATCATCGAAGGACTTAGCGTTAGCAATCTAAGTGATGAGATAAGATATAAATACAAAATCAGCCCAGATACTCAAGGCGTGCTAGTAACTGATGTGAAATCAGGCTCAAAAGCTGAAGACTTTGGCTTTGAAAGAGGCGATGTGATCGTACAAGTTGGCGAGGAGAGCATAAAAGATCTTCAAACATTTGCAAATACAATCAAAAATACAAAAGGTAAAAAGACACTAGTGTGGATAAATCGCGGTGGTATCATACAAGGCCTTGTTATAAAATAATCATCTAAGAGCTGAAATTTCAGCTCTTAACCCTTTTAAATTTTTAAAACCTTAATCTGCTATAATCCTTAAAAATTAAATTTACAACAGGAAAGATCATGACTAGAATTTTAATGATAGAAGATGATATGGAGCTTGCTGAAATTTTAACCGAATATCTAGAAAACTACGATATTGAAGTAGTGACTGCCGAAGAGCCATATATCGGACTATCTACGCTAAATACAAGTAAATTTGACCTAGTGATACTAGATCTTACATTGCCTGGCATGGATGGATTAGAAGTTTGTAAAGAGATCAGGAAAAATCACAATATTCCTATTATCATATCAAGTGCAAGGCATGATATAACAGATAAGGTAAATGCTCTTGATAACGGAGCGGATGATTATTTGCCAAAGCCATATGACCCACAAGAGCTTTTGGCTCGTATCAAAAGTCATCTAAGAAGGCAGAGTATCACCCCAGCAAATGAAGCGAGAAATTTAAATAAAGATCTGGTTTTAAAAGAATTTGAACATGAAATTTTATTTAAAGGAAACGTACTAAATTTAACTGCCGCAGAATACGACATCTTAAAATATCTACTTTTAAAAGAGGGCGGAGCGGTTACTAGAGAGGAGCTCATCTATAACTGCGAGAGCATAAATGAAGATAGCTCAAACAAAAGTATTGACGTCATCATCGGCAGGATTCGCCAAAAATTAAATGAAAATCCAAAAGAGCCAAAATACATCCACGCTATCCGTGGTATCGGCTATAAATTGGTTCTTTGATGCCAAGATCGTCTATTTTTATAACCATAACTTTTATCTTTGCCCTTGCACTTGTTTCGATATTTCTAGCCTTTTTGTGGCTCATGGGCTTTGATAAGCAAAACTATACAAGAGAGCTAAATAACAAATACTCAAACGTCGCTAGGACAAATTTGTTTTATATGGGTGGCATTATAAATAAAGCTCAGTACGATCGCCAGCTTTCAAACATCGATATGCCAGAGATCAAAGACGAGAAGAGAAAAGATGAAATTTTAAAACAAGCTACCGTTTTAGAAGAAATTTCAAGCGATCTAGGATCTAGTGCGATCTTGCTTTATGACAAGCACCATTACTTAAGGATTGAGCATTTAGATGAGCTAAAACTTTTAATGGATAAAGAATTTCAGCCTTACAGATATGAGGTGATAAAGGCTGTTTTTCTGGTGGTTGCGGTCATTTTGCTAGGTGCTTACATTTTTGTCATCTATAAAATAAAGCCGCTTAGAAAGCTAAAGCGTCAGATTGTGAAATTTGCAAATGGTGAGCTTGACGGCGTACAAAATGTCGGCAATGGCAAGGATGAAATTTCTGAAGTTTCTGAAGCATTTTATGAGGCAGTTTGTCAGATTAAGGCGCTTAATGACTCAAGGCATCTTTTCTTAAGAAACATAATGCATGAGCTAAAAACTCCTATCACAAAAGGCCTAATAGCCGCTCAAATGATAGAAAAAAGTAAAAATCAAGAAAGGCTAATCTCTGTCTTTCACAAGCTTGAAAATTTAATAAACGAACTTGCAGCGATAGAGCAGATAACTTCAAAAATAGGACTTAGCAATAAAACGCCATGTTTTATGAGGGATCTCATCGATGAGGCCATCGATATAGCCATGGTCGAAAAAGAGTGTGTTGGTGTCAGTGAGCTTGATGAGATTAGGGTGCTTGTTGATTTCAAGCTATTTTCAGTTGCTATAAAAAATATGATAGATAATGGCATAAAGTACTCAACTGATAAGCACGTAAATATCGTTGTTAGCAAGGATCATATGAAATTTATAACCCAAGGCGAGAAGCTAAAAAATGATCTTGACTTTTATATCCAGCCATTTATTAAAGGAGAGGATGCGCAAAAAAGTTTTGGACTAGGTTTATATATAGTTAGCAATATACTTGATGCTCATGGACTCAAATTTAGATACGAATATAAAAACGGAATGAATGTCTTTGTTTTTGAAAATTTACAAGATATAATAGTGACTTAAATAAAACATAATAAACAAAAGAGAGCTAAAAATGGCAGCAAAAATTTTCTCACCAGTTGATATCTTATCAATAATAGATCTTGAAATAGCTTTTATAAATCGTTATAAAAATGTAAAAGATTATGCAAAAAATTTATCTTTGATATATTTTTCTTTGCCAGGCACTAAAGAGTATAGTGAGCTTTTTGAAAAATTTTTAAGACAAACTGATGTTGTTGTAAGAGAGAACGAGCATTATGTGGTCGTGCTTCATGGAACAAATGAAAGAGGAGCTAGCGAGCTATTATCGGGTATTCAAGAGTTTTTAAACACTGAGCCAATTGATTTGATAGTAAGCTATCCAAAAGACGGAAGAAACGCTAAAGAGCTTACTACTAAGCTTCAAGATGAGATAAAAGATAATTATGGCGTATTGCTTGAAATGCTTTCAAATCAAGAAAAATTTGAAGCTTTTGAAAGCATGATTTAATATAATTTTGTGGAGTTTGTTTGGAGAATTTACTACTATTTTTTGCAGTTTTGCTTATAACTAGCATTCTTTTAAGTAAGATCTCTGATAAATTCGGAATTCCATCTTTAATAATATTTTTAGGCGTTGGTATGCTAGCTGGCTCGGACGGCTTGCTGGGTGTAAATTTTGATGATCAAGTGATTGCTCAAAATGTCGGTATGCTAGCACTTATTTTTATACTTTACGCTGGTGGGCTAGATACTGATTTTGCAGCGATTAAACCTATTTTTGCTAGAGGTTTAGCACTTGCTACACTTGGTGTTTTCTTAACCGCGCTAGCTATTGCTCCTGTTGCAAAATATCTGCTTGATTTTACCTGGGCGGAGGCCTTTTTGCTAGGTTCTATCATCTCTTCAACAGATGCAGCAGCGGTATTTGCCATACTAAGAGCTAAGAAAATTTCACTTAAAAATAGCATTGCGCCATTGCTTGAACTTGAATCTGGCTCAAACGATCCAATGGCGATATTTTTAACTGTGACGATCATTCAAATGATCTCACTAAATAGCACTCCAAGTGCGTCAGAGTGGGCGATTACACTGGTTAAGCAGTTTGGCATAGGTATCGCTATGGGCTATTTATTTGGCGTTGCTTTGCCGGCCATTTTTAATAGACTTCGCCTAAAAAGCTGGGGCCTTTATCCAGTTTTTTCTATCGCTTGGATATTACTTTTATACACACTTTGTTTTAAGGTTGGTGGCAATGGCTACTTGGCTGTCTATATAGCTGGAATTTTTATAAATAAAAAAGAGTTTTCTCATAAGAAAAATTTAGTCGGTTTTCACGATGGTATCGCTTGGACAATGCAGATAGTTGTCTTTTTGACGCTTGGTCTTTTGGTAAATCCTTCCGAGCTTCCAGCAACGGCACTAATGGCGCTTGTTTTGGCCTTATGGCTTATGTTTTTTGCAAGGCCACTTGGTGTTTTTGCATCGCTTGCATTTTCAAAATTTAAGATAAATGAGCAAATTTTTATCTCATGGGTTGGGCTAAGAGGCGTTGTGCCAGTTGTGCTAGCTACCTATGTTTATGTCGATGGCGTTCGTGACGCGGATATGATTTTTAACATTATATTTTTTATGGTTTTGATTTCTATTTTGATACAGGGCATGTCGCTTGGCTTTGCGGCTGATAAATTTAAGGTCAAAGAGAGCGAGCAAGAGGATGTTAAGCTAGTAGAAAACTCGCCGATCTTAAGCTACACACTTCGCCAGCATACCATCCACTATGGCTCAAAACTAATTGGCAAAGATTTGGCTCAGCTTGAGCTTCCAACTGAGTTTTTAATAATCCTAATAAAGCGTAAAAACGAGTATCAAAAGCCGACTGGCTCAACAATATTTGAAGAAAATGACTTGCTGCTGATACAATGTGAAAATCAAGTGCTTTACCAAGATACTATTAAGTATTTAACGTATTAATTTTTTAAGTTTTGTCATCGTTTGATGCTGAATTTTGATTTTATAAATTTATAACGCACGATAAATTTTAAAAAATAAAACTGCATGCAGTGCGAAGCACTAAAGCATGCACCTCTAACGTGTGAGGGGTTTGGGGGATTTAAAAAGGGGGATAAGGGGACGGCTTTGCTTCGCAAGCTCGCAACTGCAAGCAGACCGTAACTTGAGTCCCCTTGTCTCCCTTTTGATAAATTTACACCTCAAAGCAAATTTTAAAACTTTCATTCACTCGCAAGAATTAACTACTGATTTTAGGCCTCGCAAAGCTTGCCACTAAAATCAGAGTCGAAATTACTCGTTCATGAAATTTTAAAATTTGCCTGAGCTTCATATATGTAAAATTACCTACTAAAAATTTGGCTTCGCTTACCATTTAGCTCAAATTTTAGAGCCGAAAATAAATCCGTTCAGTCTCATTTTATTTTGCTTTTTTAAAATCACTAAAACACTAGCAAAATGGGAGGTAAAATGCTTGATAGTATCATCCTTGCGGTCTTGGTATATTTTGCAACATTCTTATTTATGTTTTTTCTGCTTGCCTTTTTTGCCTTTTGGTATATAAGCATGCCGCTACTTGTCATCTACATCGTTATAAAATTTATAAGACAAGCAAAAGAGTGCGAGAGGATATGTGGCAAGCTTGAGTAAAATTTAAATTTCTAGCCCAAATGAGCTAGAAATTTCTTTATTCTAGGGCTTGAGCCAGATCAGCTATCAGATCCTCGGCGTTTTCAAGGCCTATGCTAACTCTTATCAGCTCTTTTGTGATACCAGCTTTTATAAGCTCTTCACTGCTTAGCTGTTGGTGAGTCGTTGAGGCTGGGTGTGTGATGAGCGACTTTGTATCGCCGATATTTACCACGATCTTAAAGAGTTTTACGCGCTCTAGCATCTTTTTTGCACGCTCAAAGCTATCAGTTTCAAAACAAAATAGTCCATTTGCCATGCCATCTTTAAAGTATTTTTGCGCCTTTGCGTGATCTACGTTATCGGCAAGTCCAGGATATGCTACGCTTTTTATATGCTTGTGAGAGTTTAGAAATTTAGCTACTTTTAGCGCGTTTTGCGAGTGTCTCTCAACTCTAACAGCAAGCGTTTCAAGGCCTTGTATAAGCTGCCAAGAGTTAAATGGAGAGATCACAGCGCCGATGTCGCGCACGATAGCAAGCCTCATTCTTAGCGTATAGATATCAAAACGATCCGTCATATCAGCATAAACGATGTCGTGATAGCTCGCATCTGGCACGTTAAAATGTTCATATCTCTTGTTGCCTTTTAGCTTTTCGTTTAGGTGATTTGCACTTACGACCACACCTGCTAGGCTAAGGCCCTGACCGCTCATATATTTGCTAGCACTATGCACGCAAACATCGATGCCGTGGCGAAGTGGCTGAAAGATGATAGGCGTTGGCACGGTGTTATCGGTGATGCTGATGATGCCATATTTGTTTGAAATTTCTACGATTTTCTCGATATTTGGGATAGAAATTTGCGGATTTGAAAGCGTTTCAAAAAATATAGCCCTAGTTTTTTCATCTATCAAAGCCTCCAGATCATCAGCAGTGTCGCTGTCAAAGACTCTAGCCTCTATGCCAAATCTTTTTAGCGTGTGTGTAAAAAGCACCGTCGTGCCGCCATAAATTTTCTTAGCGATGATGATATTATCACCTGCTTGGGCTAAATTTATGATGCTGTAAAACAAAGCTGACTGACCGCTCGCAGTCGCTATCGCAGCGGCTCCGTCCTCAAGTGCGGCGACCCTTTTTTCAAAGATATCTGTCGTTGGATTGCCAAGTCTTGTGTAGATGTGGCCGCCATCTTTTAGATCAAACCTAGCAGCCGCGGTCTCGGCGCTTCCAAAGTCGTAAGCCGTGCTTTGAAAAATAGGCACAGCCATCGTGCCAAAGCCCTCGTTTGTGTCGTAGCCTACGTGGATCGCAGCGGTTTCTTGCCTCATTTTTGCTCCTTGTTTAAGTAATTTTGGCGTAAATTATACATTAGCAAAGCCAAAATTTAGGGGATAAAATCAATTTTTGATATAATTTGCCAAAAAAAGGAAAAATTTGAACCAAGTCACGGACAAATTTAAACGTGTAAAATATCTTCGTGCGCTAGAAAAATTTGCAAAATCAGCGATAAACGGGCTAAAAAGAGATGATTTTGACGAGGCTGAATTTCGCCAAAGAGTGGAGAAAAACGCAAAGATCATCGAAAAAGTCGAGGCTGTCTATCTTGATCAGCCATACTCAAAGGCACTAGAAAATTTTATAAATTTGCTTATCAAAAATGCCCCAAAAGATGAGCTTTTAAAGGCGGCAAATCTACTTGATAAGCTAAAAAATCAAAAGACATATAAAAAAGAAAAACATAAAAATAAATTTAAGGATGAGGATTGAAAGTAGTTATTTTTGATATGGATGGCACGGTGATCGATAGCGGCGAGGCGATATATAAAACAGTAAATGAAGTAAGAGATGAGCTAAATTTATCGCCACTTGAAAAAGAATTTATCATAAAAGCGATCAACGAGCCAGGTAGAAATTTGCCCCTTGAGTTTTACGGCATCGAAACGCCAAGTAGGAGCTTAAAAGAGGGTTTTGAAGAGAAATTTAAGAAATTTTACGATGAGTGTGCGACTACATATGAGGGCGTAAAAGAGCTTTTACAAAAGTGCAAAGAGGCTCACTTTAAAGTCGTTTTGGCAAGCAATGCACCACACGATACGCTAGAGAAAATTTTAAAGAAAAATGAAATTTATGAGCTATTTGACGAGGTCATAGGCGCTAGCAAAGAGATACCGCAAAAGCCTGATCCTGCGATGCTTCACCTAGCTGTTAGTAAAACAGGAGCCAGCAAGGCGATCTTTGTAGGAGATAGCCTAAAAGACGAGCTGGCGGCCAAAAATGCAAATATGCCTTATGTGCAAGTTTGCTGGGGATTTGGCGAGGAGAGCAAAACAGCCACGTATAACGCCAAAAATGTTAGCGAGGCGTGGGAGATAATATTAAATTTCTAACTTAGTTTTAATTGGCTATAATCTTAAGAAATTTTCAAAGAAACAGCGATGATAGATATGTTTGAGGGCAGTGCGAGGGATAAATTTTATGACATTTTGTTTAACGCAAATGCCGTTTTGGTTAAAAACGAGATAGATAAAATTTTTGAAAAATTTGTGGCTATGAGCGAGCTTTGCGAAAAGCATGGCATTAGCGAGGGCGAGATCAGAAATTTTATAGTCTCAGAGCAAGATAAAATTTATAACGGAGTAAATGACCTATATATCGAGCTTAGCGGAGAAATTTTAAGCCAAAATGAGTAAGATTTTCGCGCTCATTGCTTTGCTTGCCTCCATTGCTTTTGCAAAAGAGCCAAATTTTGACCCAAGTTCGGTGCATACATTTGAGCTTAAAAAAGATGAGTGGGCTAGGGTCTTTATAACTGAAAAGCGAACCCAAAGGGTTGAAACGTTTGACTTTCGTTGGACGCTATTTGATAGTACAAATATCACTGTGCAAAGCTTTTTTAGGCGCTATCCAAGGCAGATGGTCTTTTCGCTAAGACAAGGACAAAACACCTATATGCAGCGAGTTTTGCCTGATTTTACGATGCCGCCAAATGAGAGCGTAAGCCTTTATATATCATTTATTGATTTTAAGGATAAAAAGGCGCATTTTAGGGTGGCTCTGCTAGATGAGAGCAAGCGTGTGGATGTGGGTTTTAGAGATCCAGATGAGGCTAAATAGAAGGATAAAAATGGATAAAATCGATGAAATAATGGGTAAATTTATAAGCGAGCTTGGCTACAAAGGGGCGTTTGAGATGTTTTTAAAGATAAGCTCAGGCAAGAAGCTGCGCTCAAAACTTCTTTTAAAAATAGCGGGCGAGAGTGAAATTTCTCTTAAGCTTTGCGCTATCATCGAGCTCATCCACCTTGCAAGCTTACTACACGACGACGTCATAGACGAGGCAAATATAAGACGCGGCAAGCCAAGCATAAACGCGCTTTTTGGTAGTAAAAACTCGGTTATGTTGGGCGACATCCTCTACTCAAAGGCTTATTTTGAGCTTACAAAATTTGATTCAAGCATCGCAGCTATCATCTCAGATGCAGTCAGCAAGCTAAGTATCGGCGAGATGATGGATGTGAAAATGGCTGAAAATTTTAATGAAAACGAGCAAGAATATTTAAAAATGATCTACTATAAAACAGCTGTTTTGATAGAAGCCACGGCTATTTGCGGAGCAAAGCTAGCTGGCAAAGATAGCGAGAAATTTGGAATTTATGGCAAAAATTTAGGCCTTGCGTTTCAGATCGTTGATGACATATTAGACATAATTCAAGATGAGAAAACGCTTGGCAAGCCAGCACTCAATGACTTTGTCGAAGGCAAAACGACACTTCCTTACATTTATCTTTATAAGAGCTTAGACGAAGCTGGTAAGACAAAGCTTAAATCGCTTTGGTCAAAGAAGCTAAACGCGGGCGAAATTTCATGGCTAAAAGAGGAATTTGTTAAGACAAATTCGCTTCAAAAAGCAGTAAATGAAGCAAAAAGGCTTGGAAATGAAGCGATAGAATCGATAAAAGAGTATAAAAACGCCGAGCTTGAAGGGATCATAAAAAGCATGATAGATAGGGAATTTTAATGCACTATTTAGATATAAGTTTTACATATAAAAATACTGATATTTCAGTTAGAGAAAAGCTTGCATTTGATAGCGATGAGAAAAAAGAGCAAATTTTAAAACTACTAAGATCAAACAAAAGTATAAACGAATGTATGGTTTTAAACACATGCAACCGCGTTGAGATAATTGCAAGCGTTAGTGATCTAGAAAGTGCAACGACGCATGCGTTTAGATGCATGTCTGTATTTTCAGGTGTTTTTGAAGATGAGCTTTATGAGAGGGCTGATATTTATGAAGATAGCGGAGCTGTGCACCACCTCTTTGCCGTGGCAAGCTCGCTTGATAGCCTAGTCGTCGGCGAGACGCAGATCGTTGGGCAGTTAAAAAATGCTTTTAAATTTGCTTACGATAGCTCAGCTTGCGGCGAACAAATCAGTAAAATCATCCACTATGCATGTAAATGTGCTGCTAAAGTTAGAAATGAAACTCAAATTTCTAAAAACCCTATCTCTGTTTCAAGCGTTGCTGTGGCAAAAGCAAAAGAAATTTTTGGCACGCTTGAAGGCAAAACCGCTATCGTCGTAGGAGCTGGCGAAATGGGCGAGCTAGCAGCAAAACACCTAATCTCAAGTGGCGCAGAGGTGATCATCATAAACAGAAGCTCGGATCGTGTTGAGCAGCTAGTTGATAGCCTGGGTGATAACGCTAGCTGGGATAGCATTTTAAAATTAAAAGAGTATGTAAATAATTACGATCTGATATTTTCAAGCACCGCGGCCCCGCACGCTATCATCACAAACGCCATAATCGAACCAAGAGAATTTCACAGATACTTTTTTGATATTGCCGTGCCAAGGGATATTGATCTTATAAATACAGAATTTATTAGTGTCTATACGGTTGATAGTTTAGAGGAGATAGTAAGGAAAAATTTAGCCCTAAGAGAGGAGCAAGCACAAAAAGCTTATTCGATCGTAGGTCAAGGCACAAGCGAATTTTTAAAAATTTTAAAAGAAGATATGAGTGTGCCACTCATAAAATCGATCCGCAAACAAGCTGAAATTTGTGCTAAAAACGAGCTAGAAAAAGCGATAAAAAAAGGATATTTAAAGCATAGTGATTATGAGGAGGCACAAAAGCTCATTCATCAAGTTTTTAAAGCCTTTTTGCACCAGCCAACGATGAAGCTAAAAAGCCTTGCGGACGAGGAGAGATCTAGCGAGCTTTCAAATGGAGTTAGATTTTTATTTGATATAAAAGAAGAGCAAAATTTTCAAGTGGGAGATATAGATGAGATTTAGTAAATTTTATGCACCAACGACCAAAGAAGCGCCAAAAGACGCCTCTTTGCCAAGTCATAAATTTTTAATAAGAGGTGGCTTTGTCGAGCAGATAGGCTCAGGTCTTTATAACTATCTACCGCTTGGAAAGATCATGCATGAGAAAATTTCTCGTATCGTGCGAGAGGAGATGGATGAGGCTGGTGCGCTAGAGGTGAGCTTTAGCGTGGTTACTTCAGGCGAGCTTTGGAAGCAAAGTGGTCGCTACAACGTCTTTGGTAAGGAGCTTTTGCGCTTTAAAGATAGAAAAGAAAATGACTTTGTTATAAGCCCTACAAACGAAGAGGCAGCCGTTGCTTTGGTACGTGGCAAGGTGACTAGCTATAAGCAGTTGCCGCTAAATTTATACCAGATAAATACTAAATTTCGTGACGAAGCAAGGCCACGCTTTGGCTTGCTAAGAGGACGAGAATTTACGATGAAAGATGCTTATAGCTTTCACTCAAGCAAAGAGGATCTAAAGCGTGAGTTTGACCTTATGGAGGCAACTTATAGTAAAATTTTCACTCGTTTGGGGCTAAATTTTAGAGCCGTTGAGGCTGATAGTGGAGCTATCGGTGGCAGTGGTAGTAAAGAATTTATGGTGCTTGCAAGTAATGGCGAAGATGACATCCTTTGCTGTGAGGCTTGCAAATACGCTGCAAATATAGAGGCTGCTAGAAGAAAAGCTAGAACAACCGATGCTGAAGCACCAGAGGCTGACGCGGCTAAATTTAAGACACCAGATACAAAGACTATAAAAGGTGTGGCAGAATTTTTCAAAGTTAGCGAGTTTTACTGCATAAAAGCTGTTGTTAAAAAAGCTATTTATGAAGACAAAGAAGAAGTTGTGGTCTTTTTCGTAAGGGGCGATGACGAGCTTCAAGAGACAAAGGCACAAAATGCTTGCAAGGCACTTGAGCTTGTCGATGCTAGCGAAGAAGAGATTATAAAAGCTGGGCTTGTGGCTGGATTTTGCGGGCCAGTTGGGCTAAAAGATGTGAAATTTTACATAGACAACGAGCTAAAAGGCGCAAATAATATGATATGTGGTGCCAACGAAAAGGATTACCACTTTGTTGGCGTTAGTGTTAGCGGATTTAACGAAGAGAGATTTAAAGACCTTGTAAAGGTAAAAGAGGGCGATAAATGCCCAGAGTGTGGCGGAAATTTAAAACTTAGCAAGGGTATAGAAGTTGGTCATATCTTTCAACTAGGCGATAAATATTCAGCTGCGATGAACGCGACATATCTTGATGAAAATGGTAAAGCTAAGCCATTTTTGATGGGCTGCTACGGTATTGGCATCAGTAGACTAATAGCCGTAATGATAGAGGCTAGCCACGACGAGAAGGGCTGCATCTGGAAAAAAGAGTGCGCGCCGTTTGATGTCGAGATCATCATTTCAAATTTAAAAGATGAAGAGGGCGCAAAATTTGCATTTGAGCTTTATGAGAGCCTTAAAAAAGCTGGCGTTAGTGTTATCATCGATGATAGAAACGAGAGATTTGGCGTTAAGATGAATGATTTTGAGCTTATCGGCTTCCCTTTTGCGTTACTTGTGGGTAAAGAATTTGCAAATGGCAAGGTTGAGTTTATAACAAGAGATGGTTTAAACAAAGAAACGATCGGCGCAAACGAGGCTTTTCAAAAAATAAAAGAAAGCTTATGAGATTTTTCGCATTTTTATTTTTTTTGATAGAAGCGGTATTTATCTATCTTTTTGTTGATAAATTTGGCTTTTTAAACTATTTTCTCGAGGTGCTAGTCTCTGGATTTGTAGGCATTGCACTTCTTTTAAATGCTGGATCTTCTAGCTTAAATTCGCCTCAAGTGGCGTTTAAGAGCTTTCTTGGCGGAAATCTATTTAGTCAGTTAGGATTTAGTTTTGGCGGAGCGCTGCTCTTTTTACCAGGGATTTTGACAGATATTTTTGGTATCGCCGTAGTCGTTTTTTCTTTAGTCTTTAAAAAAAATGCAGCGAAAAATGAGAGCTATCAGGAGTTTAAATTCCAAAATTTTAGTGAGCAGGGCAGTAAAAAAGATGATGGCGAGATCATCGATGTTGAGGTCATAGAAGAGCCAGAAAGAGTAAATTAGGAGAGATGATGAAAGAGATAAAAATAGCAACTAGAAAGAGTATCTTAGCTCTTTGGCAAAGCGAGCATATCAAAGCTAGAATAGAATCAAAACATAACGATATAAAAGTTGAGCTTATTGGCATGAAGACAAAGGGCGATGTGATCCTTGATACGCCACTTGCGAAGATCGGCGGTAAGGGGCTTTTTACAAAAGAGCTTGAAGATAGCATGCTAAAAGGCGAGACTGACATCGCAGTGCATAGCCTAAAAGACGTGCCAGTAGTCTTTCCAGAAGGGCTTAGACTTGCAGCGATTTGCTCACGTGAGGATACTAAAGATGCGATGATAAGTGAGAAATTTGCTAAATTTAGCGACCTACCGCACGGTGCAAAGGTTGGTACAACGAGCCTGCGCCGCAGGATGCAGCTGCTTATCATGAGGCCTGATCTTGAGATCATCTCGCTTCGAGGAAACGTGCAAACTAGACTTAGAAAGCTAAAAGAGGGCGAATTTGACGCGATCATTTTGGCGATGGCTGGCATAAACCGCCTAAATTTAAAGGCTGAAGTGGCGCACATCTACACATTTGGCTTTGACGAGATGATACCTGCGATGGGTCAGGGTGCTCTTGGTGTCGAGGCTAGAGATGAGAAGCAAATTTTAGATGAGATCTCTTTTCTAAACGACGAAAATGCAGTTATAGAAACGACTATCGAGCGTGATTTTGTAAGCGTTTTAGAGGGTGGCTGTCAGGTGCCAATAGGCATAAGTGCAAGGCTAAAAGGTGATGAAATTTCTATCGATGCGATCGTTGGCCTGCCTGATGGAAGCGAGTATATAAAAGATAGCTTAAAGACTAGCAAAGATAAATTTCAAAGCATCGGCAAAGAGCTAGCGCATAAATTTATAGAAAAAGGGGCGAGAGAGCTTTTAAAGCGCGCTGAAGAGATGGCGTAAGCGTGTTTTTGCTAAATTTTAAAGCAAAAGCCATAAGTGCTACAAAAAATAGCAAAGACAACTACTATATGATCGGTCTTGCAGACGACAAATATGACTACAAAAACTACATAATCTTTCAAAGACCGATCAAACTAAAAAAGGGCGACGACGAAAACGCCGAGATAAACGGCCTATACGCCGAGTGCAATGGCGACATTTGCTACAACGCTTGCAATCGGGTGAAGATCACTGATAAGAGTATCATTTTTGAGGTGCAAGATAGTCTTATTTGCGTAGATGTCGAGGGTGTAAAGCTTAATGAGCGCTTTATGAAATACTGCAAAGAGATATTTGGCGAACTACTAAAATGTAGCATATCGAAGTAATTAAAAAAATTACTGCCGTTTTCAAAACTGCGATGGCATCAGTGTTTAACCTAACAAAAAATTTGCAATGAATTACTTTGAAAAGACGTAAGTATGCCGGCCATGTGCGGCTGTGTGTTGAGCGCAAGTTTGCGGACGTTATGACAATGGAGTATAACTTAGTGCTTGCGTCTATTTAAACGGCGAGCAACATCGTAAAGACTGCGTCCAAAACAGCGATTGATACTCTGATAGCTATCGGTGCGTGCGGTAAATAATAGCCATCCGCTTTGCTTCGCCTTTTTCAGCTATTTTTGGCTAAAATCGCCCAAAAATCAAAAAGGCGAAATATGGACTACATCAAGCTTTTAAAAGAAAATAATCTACTTCGCGTCATCGACGAGCCAACAGATATTGATCTTGAGATCGCGCACACAAGCTATATCGAGGTCAAGCGCGAGGGTTCGCAAGCGCTACTTTTTAAAAACCCAGTTTGCAAAAAAACTGGGCGTAAATTTGCCCCAGTGCTTACAAATATCTATGGCTCAAAACGTGCGCTTGAGCTTATCTTTGGGCTAAAGCCTGATGAGATCGCAGAAGAGATAGAAAAGCTTTTAAAGCCTAAAAAGCCAGAGAATTTCAAAGAAAAGCTTGATTTTTTAGCCTATCTTTTTAGCATGAGAAAAATTTTTACTAAGAGATTAAAAGGTGAGGGTGAGTGCCAGCAGGTGAAACTTATAGGTGAGGATGCTGATTTGCTATCGCTTCCAGCACTAAAGACATGGCCGTATGATGGCGGTGCTTTTATTACAATGGGACAGGTTTATACGCAAAGCTTGGATGGAAATTTGCAAAATTTAGGCATGTATAGACTGCAAATTTATGATAAAAATCACCTTGGCATGCACTGGCAGATCCACAAAGACGGCGCAAATTTCTTTCACGAGTACAAGCGTGCAGGCAAAAAAATGCCAGTCTCTGTAGCTATTGGTGGCGATCCACTCTACATCTGGTGTGGGCAAGCACCACTTCCAAAGGGAATTTTTGAACTTTTGCTTTATGGTTTTATCCGTAAAGAGCCAGCCAAACTTGTAAAATCCTTAACGAATGAAATTTACGTCCCGCACGATGCAGACTACGTAATAGAGGGCTTTGTGGATACGGCTAAGTGTGAGCTTGAGGGGCCGTTTGGTGATCATACTGGCTTTTATACTCCTATCGAGCCTTTTCCGGTAATGGATGTAACGGCGATAACTAGCAAGTGTGAGCCTATATTTCATGCGACTGTGGTTGGGAAGCCACCACTTGAGGATAAGTATATGGGCTGGGCGACTGAGCGGGTTTTTTTGCCACTTTTGCGAACGACCGTGCCTGAATTACTGGACTACAATATGCCTGAAAATGGCGTCTTTCACAACCTAATCTTAGCCAAGATAAATACGCTCTATCCCGCGCACGCCAAGCAGGCCATGCACGCATTTTGGGGTGTTGGGCAGATGAGCTTTGTAAAACATGCTATTTTTGTTGGAGCCGATGCGCCTGAGCTTAAAGATTATGATGAATTTACTAGCTTTGTTTTAAATCGTTTTGGTAGCCAGAGTGTGCTAATAAGCCAAGGCGTGTGCGATCAGCTTGATCATGCTAGTCCAAATTCGTGTTTTGGTGGCAAACTCGGCGTAGATGCAACGCAGGACTTTTGTAAATTTAACCCTATGGTTTTAAGCGACAGCGAGCTTTTGGCTAAGTTTCAAAGTATATCGCCAAATGTAAAAGAGCTTAAGCAGTTTAAAACGGATACTAAAACGCCTATTTGTGTGGTGAAATTTGAAAAAGATTGTGTGGTAAAAGAGCTTTTTGACAAGCTTTTGACATTTAGAGAATTTTTCAAACTCCTTATCGTTGTGGATATGCAAAATCACCTTGAAAACCCATATATGCTACTTTGGCGTGTGACAAATAATATCGATGCTTTACGTGATATTTTCATAGATGGTGAAAATTTCTGCGTAGATGCCACTAGCAAAGATGAGCGCGAAGGATATACTAGAGGCTGGCCGCTACAAACGGATTGTGACCGCGAAGTAGTTGTTGATCTAATTAAACGCGGCATAGTAAAAGACGAGCCAGAGTTATTTAAAAAATTTGAAATATTTGGCTAGCTTTGAGGGGCTCAAGTAAATTTATAAATTTTGCTTTTTGCTGCGGATTTGAAATTTTTAATAAGACTTGCTTAATCAAATGCTAGTGAATAGCTTTTAGACTAGGTCTAAAAGCTTAATTTATTTTTAGCTCTCTTTTAAGAGCTTGCTTGCGAGCATATCGGCTTTTGCTTTATCTGTATCTTTTTTTACGGATTTGTAAATTTTAGATATATAATTTTCCAAAACTTCGTGGCAAGATATTACTTTTTCATTTTCACTTCTTGCTACTTTTACGTATTCGCCGCTATTTTGTAGCTCAAAAGCTAGGTCATTATCGCTTAGCTGAAGCTCTAAAATTTCAAGTAGTCTCTCTTGAAGTCTTGGCTCAAAAATAGGTGTCATAAGCTCCAAGCGACGCTCTAGATTTCTTGGCATCCAGTCAGCACTTGAGATGTAAATTTTTGGATTGGCGTGCTTGAAATATAAAATTCTAGCGTGCTCTAAGTATTTGCCGATTATTGAGCGAACTTTTATATTTTCGCTTTTGCCTTTTATGCCAGGCCTTAGTCCGCACACACCACGAACTATAAGATCGATCTTCACACCTGCGTTTGATGCGCGGCTAAGCTCATTTATCACATCTTCATCGATTAGTGCATTCATTTTGGCGATGATCCTACCCTCGCTGCCTTTGCTTGCCTCTACTCTTATCTTTTCGATGATACGCTCTTTTATCTGAAAAGGCGACATGCTAAGAGCGTTTAGACGGCGATTTTTATTATATCCTGAGAGGATGTGAAAAAACGAAGTCGTATCTTGGCTAAATTCTTCTTTGCTCGTAAATAGACTAACGTCAGTATAAATTTTAGCCGAACTGCCGTTGTAGTTGCCTGTGCCAAAGTGCATATAAAATTTAAGCTTATCGCCGATTTGGCGGATGACCTGGCTAACTTTTGCATGCACCTTAAAACCTGTGATGCCATATATCACGTGCGCCCCAGCGTCTTCAAGCGCCTTTGCCCAGTGTAGGTTATTTTCTTCATCAAACCTTGCTTTTAGCTCAACCATCGCAGTTACTTGCTTGCCATCACTTGCGGCGTCTATTAGACTTTGAATTATTGGCGAGCTTTTATCGACTCTATAAAGTGTCATTCGAATAGATATGACTTTTGGATCTTTGCTAGCTTCTTTGATAAAGCTTACAACTGGATCAAAGCTCTCAAATGGATGCACTAGCAGCACATCTTCTTTATCTATGGCGTCAAATACAGATATACCATTGCCAAATGGTGGTAGCGTTTTTGGAACATAAGGTGCATTTGCCAGGTGGGTAAAATTTTTGCTTCCAGCTATCTCCCAAAGTGAGCTAAGAGTGAGCGGAATGCTTGAAAAATAGACATCTTTATGAAAAATTTTCATATGAAAATTTAAGAAGTCCAAGATGTCAGTATCTACGTTTTTATCGATTTGCATACGAACAAAAGCCCCTTTTCTTCGAAGCTTTAGTCCTTGCTCAAGTATCATCATAAAATCATCCGCTTCTTCTTCTTCGATGACGATATCAGCGTTTCTCGTCACTCTAAAAGCAGCCGAACTAAGCAGCTTATACCCTGGAAAAATTTCTTCTGCATGGCGATGCACGATCGTTTCAATCGGCACAAAAACATTGCTACTTGGCTGTGTAAAGCGTGGCAAGACTCTTGAAATTCTTATCATGCCGTATTTTAAAATTTCTGGATGTTCGATATCAGCAAGCTTAACGGCAAGAGAGAAGCTAAGGTTGTTTAGGTGCGGAAATGGATGAGTCGCATCGACAGCGATAGGCACGATGACTGGCAAGATATTTGAGAAAAAGTATTCGTCGCATTTTTGCTTCAAACTATCATCAAGCTCGTCATAATTTTTTATAAAAAGCCCCTCTTTGCTAAGAGCATTTACTGTTTTTTTATAGTGATCTTCTACTAAATTTTGCTCATTTTGTAGATATTTTCTAATCTCTCTTAGCTGATCAAGTGGGCTCATGCCATCGCCACTGCTCGTAGTAGCTCCAGCTGCGAAAAGCTGCTTTAAGCCAGCAACTCTGATCATATAAAACTCGTCTAGATTTGTCATATAAATGGCTATAAATTTTAGCTTTTCAAGTAAAGGAATTTCCTTTTCACACTGAGCGAGCACCCTTGAATTAAAGCGTAGCCAGCTTAATTCTCGGTTTATAAAAAGAGTTTCATTTTCGCTCATCATCTTCTCCTTGTGCGTTTTTGAGTTATTTTATGATATGTGCGGTTATAAAGTTCTTACTTTATTTAAAATTTTGGTTACAATAAGCCAAAACTTAAATTTAAAGGCTTGTTATGTCTGATTATGTGATATTAGTTGGTATCTTTTTAGTGGCAGTCGTTGTTTTTGCGCTTATTAAAAAGATATCGTTTTAGCTTTTAAATTTCTCCCACCACAAATAAGCAAATATGAGCCCAAAGCCCTTGACTTTGCTCTCGTCAAAGGCAAATTTCATCATATCTTCTCGTTTTATGAAAACAAGCTCGATATCTTCGCCATCGACGCCGCCGCCAGAATTTACCTTCATGCTCTCATCGATCTTTGCGTAAAACATCGTTTGCATATTGCCTCCAAAGCCAAAAGCACCGTATGTCATCGTGATACGCTCTATCTCTTTTAGCTCATAGCCCACTTCTTCGATCGCTTCTTCTCTAGCTGTTTGCTCTTCGCTAAGTCCTTTATCCATAAGTCCTGCGCAAAGCTCGTAAGTAAAGCCTTGCTCATCTGTTTTGATGCCTTCTTTTTCTTGCGAGTACCAAACAGCCGGTCGAAACTGCTTTACAAATAAAAAGGCATCTTTTTGCTCGTGATATAAAAAAATACTAACACTATTCATCACTTTTACGCAGTCCCAATCTCTTTGGACACCATTTTGCATAAATTTCATCTTAAATGGCTTTAGATATTTTGACTCACCAAGAGGCAGAATTTCTAAATTAGTTATAGTAGTATCCATTTTGCAAGTCCTAAAAAGCTAAAAAATCCTATCGCATCAGTAAAAGTAGTAAGAATGACGGCTGAGCCGACTGCAGGATCTATGTTAAAGCGCCTTAGCGTTAAAGGTATGATCGTGCCAAAAAAGCCAGCAAAGAATAAATTCGTAACCATGCTAAGCCCGATAACAACGCCAAGCATACCTTTGTCAAACCAAACAGAGGCGATTATGCCCATTACCACACCAAAGATTAGTCCATTTATGAGTGAAATACTAACCTCGCGTTTTAAGACATTTTTGGCATCTTTAAACTCTATCTCGCCAAGTGCCAAACGGCGAACCGTAACGGCAAGCGCTTGTGTGCCGGTATTTCCACCCATTGATGCAACTATTGGCATTAAAACAGCAAGAGCGACGTAGGCTGCGATTGTCTCGTCAAAAAGTCCGATTATAGATGAGCTAAAAAGAGCTGTTAGTAAATTTACGCCAAGCCAAACCGCACGACCACGACCCGCTTTAAATAGAGTATCGTCCTCTTCTGACTCGTCATCAACGCCGGCTAGGTTATAAATTTGCTCAGTTGCACTCTCTTGGATGTAGTCGTGAATATCATCAGATGTGATACGACCAAGCAAAATTCCAGTGCTACTTGTAACTGCGATAACATTTAAATCGTACTCTTGAAACATATCGGCAACATTTTGCATAAGGTCCATATCATTTGCCACGTGTGGTTTGTAGCGATCGATCTGCGTAGTTTCTATGTTTTGCTTCAGTGTTTTTGTGAAGTCAAATAGTATAAGATCCTCAAGTGGGATAGCATATTGCAAAACACCGTCTTTATCTATAATGAAAAGCTGTGAGATATTTTCTAGCTTGCCTTCTTGCTTTTCACGTCTAAGCCTTGCTACTGCACTGCCAAGCTTTTCTTCAAGGTGAGCCGAGAAAAGCTCTGTTTGCATGTGAGCACCGGCTCTATCTTCTTCGTAACTTCTAAGTCTTAAAATTTCATTTTGGTTTTCTCTATCAAGCTCATTAAAGAGTTCTCTAGCTTTATCCTCGTCAATGTCCTCGATGTATTGAAGCAAGTCAGTCGCATCATCACTCTCTAACTCTTCAAGTGCCTCTACTATCTTTTCAGCTGGTAGTGTGTCGATCACGTCTTTTAGCATGTGATCAGGTAGCTCGATAGCAACATCACCTAAAATTTCAGGGTCTAGCTTTTCAAGATACTGAGCAAAAAGCTCCTCATCGTGTTTCTTTAGCGTTTTTAGGTGTTGGGCTAGCTCATAAGGTGAGAGTTCGTTATCTTCTAAATTTTCATCTAAATGCTGATCTATCAGCTCTTTTGCTTCTTCTAGTTCTTGGCTCAAGTTTTACCCTTAAAATTCTATTACATTAGGAAAAAATTCCACTTTATGATACTCTTTTTCATTGCTTAAAGCATTTTTTATTAGCTCGTCATTTTTGCTGACAACTGCTTTAAATTTAGCTGATTCTTTCTTGTCTTCTAGGCTTTTAACAACCTTTATTGCACTTTCTGGATTGATAGGTTTATTATCTCTGTAAAGACCAAAGTGAAGGTGCGGTCCTGTACTCATACCACTTGTGCCAATGTAGGCTATAAGTGTACCTTGCTTGACTTTTAAACCACCTTTCATGCCTTTAGCAAAGCCATTTAGGTGAGCGTAAAGTGTCTCATAGCCACCAGCGTGAGAGATGATGACAGTTCTACCATATCCACTTTTTTGTCCGACAAATTTAACCGTACCATCGCCTGCTGCCTTGATAGGTGTGCCTTTTGGAGCACCGTAGTCAACGCCAAGATGAGCCCTGTATCTTTGGAGGATCGGATGCCATCTTTTTAATGTAAAAGCTGATGTGATTCTGGCGTTTGAAAGAGGGCGGACTAATAAAAATTTATCATTTTTCTTGCCGTTTTTATCATAAAATTTATCTTCAAATTTATACATGACGTATCGTTTATTTTTGGTCTCTATCATCGCGGCATAAATTTCAGGAGTGCCAAAAGAGCGACCCATACGTATTTTTTGATTATAAACGATAGCAATGGTATCGCCTTTGTTTATCTTTTTAAAATCAATGCCACTTCCTTTAAAAATTTCTTTAAAGCCAAGGGCTAATGTACCAGAGCCGGTGTAGTCAAAAATGTCCTCAGAGACTGATTTGTCCACCTTTAAAGCTAAAAATTTATCCTCACTTTGATAAGAGATAGGAAGAAATTCGAGCTTAAATTTATCATTGTCATCTCTAAAAATATGCATTTGAAGCTCGTCGCTAACAGGGATTAGCACTTGTTTGGTGTTGCCGTTGTCGTCTTTATAAATTTGATACTTTGTGCCAGCGATGATCTCTTCTGTTAGCTCTTGATCTTCGGTTGCTAAGTTATAGTAAAGTGAAAGTGGGATTTTGTTTGTCTCTAAGAAATTTAAGAAGTTACTTCCATTTGGCCAGCTAAGCTCGTCGACACTTGGCTTTATAGCGTATAAATTTATAGATAATATTGCAAAAATTATAAAAATACGAGGCATTAATGTCCTTTTAAAAAGCTGGTGGGATTTTAACTAAAACTTGCTTTAATTTTGCAAAAGATAAAGCATTTTAGGCTATAATCGCTCTAAAAATTTAAACCTAGGAGATATTTTTGAAACGTATATTTGTGATTTTATCGCTAGTTTTTGGCTTTGCTTTTGGGGCTGATTTTTCTTTAAATGAGTATAGAACTCCTATAATTAGCGTCGATAGTGATGGCACAGCGACGATAGTTGATAGTCCAGAAATTTTAATCGGCTCAAGTGGCGTTGTGCTTCATAAATTTGACACTGATAGCTCTATCATCGCAAGAGTTAGTGTTATCTCAAAAAATTCTGGCTTTGCTAAGATTAGATTTGAGGTGTTTGATCTGCTTGAGCAAAAGGCGCTCCCACTTCCAGGCATTGCACCTGCAAATGGCGATATGGTCGTGCTAAACTATCTTTATAACCGCTCATTAATCATCGTACCAAATAAAGAAATTTACGAAGAGATCACATCTGCGTTTCCAAATATGATATTTATTCACCCAGATATTATAGGAGCGTATCTAAGCTACGAATACAAGCCAAATCCAAGCAGAGATGACTTTAGAAAAATGTGCGCTCAAAGTGCAGCTGGTTTAATTTTCGTAGCGATGGATGGCAGAAGCGTTTTTGCTGATTGCCAAAGCTTTAAAGTGCTAAAAGAATTTAAAAGTGGTGAGGTTGAGTACTATCAGCTGCCATTTTATACAAGAGTTAGCGACATAGACACCGTCTTTTGGAAGCTAAATAGCGAGCACATCAACAACTACGACGCTCACTACGAAAAACTTTTTGAAGAAGATAACTGATAAATGAGCCGTTTGTCCTTAAGTAAGCAAAGCTTAAAAGAGTTTTTAAATTTGCTCCCAACGCTTAAGGACAAAGAACTCTTTCACTATGCCTCAAGCCTTAGTTTTCATACGATTTTATCGATCATTCCGATACTTCTTATATCGTTTTCTATCTTTACAAAACTGCCTAGTTTTGAGGATTATTACGCCAAGATTCAGGACTTTATATTTTCGGCTCTTTTGCCAAGCAACCAAGAGATCATCTCGAACTATTTGCAAAATTTCTTACAAAATAGCGGAAATTTAGGCATAGTTGGCTTTGTAGCGATGATATTTACATCGGCTATGTTTTTTAGTGACTACGAGTATGTAGTTTTAAAAGTGACACGTGCAAGTAGAGCTAGAGGATTTTGGTCAGCACTTAGCTCGTATTGGACGCTTATCACGCTTGCTCCACTTGGTCTTGCTGGTAGCTTTTATCTTTCAAGCCTCATTCAAGAGATGCTAAACTCAAACGTGATCACAAACTCGATAAATTTTTTAAGCATATTCCCATATCTCATCATTTGGGCGATATTTTGCATCACATATCTCATCTCAGTAAATGACGAGATAAAGTTTAAAAGTGCGTTTTTTAGCTCATTTGCCGCCTCGCTCGTCTGGTATCTTGGCAAGTCAGCCTTTGTCTATTATGTCCTTTATAATAAAACCTATCTAAGCGTTTATGGCTCGTTTTCAGCAGTGCTTTTCTTTTTTGTCTGGATCTATATATCGTGGATCATCTTTTTATATGGGCTAAAGCTTTGTGCTTATCTTTCAAATAGCTCCAAATTTAAAAGATAAATTTAATAGTTAGTACCAGCTGGCAATATATTTTTATAAATTTACCAGCTAGTGTGATTTGTATTATTTTATGTAAAATATTATGTAGTATCAGCGTTTAAACTCGCAAATTTCTATCTTTACGCCAAGTTCTTTGCTAAATTCTTTAGTCTTTTTCTCTAGCTCGTCTTTATCAAAGCAGATAAGATCTATGTAAGATCGCATCTCGCCATTTGCTTCACCTATGATCTCACAAATTTCACTCTCTTTTAGCGTATCTGAAATTTTGTTTTTGCTATCAACGCCAAACTGTATGTCGCCACCGTGAGATATGGCTAAAAAGCAAAAATTTATGCCAAGCTCAAAAGCTTCGTTATAAGTATCGCTTGCGCCGTCGTAGTATTCGTTTAGTAGCTCGCTAAGAGATGTAAATCCTGTAAAGATGTCGTCACGTAACTCATTTGAACGAGGCTCTAGCTCATAGACCATAAAATTCTTAAGCGGCTCGTTTGAGGCTTCTTTACCAAATTTCTCATCTATAAGATCGGCAAAGTCGATCAGTGGTACGCCTTTTTCTCTTGGCTCGTCTATTATCTCAAACTCTCCAAGCATATTTATCATGATCATCTCGCCAACTACGTTATCACAAAGTATGAGCGATAATGTATATGCCTTATTTTCATCTTCGCTTTTAAGCTTACTTAGAGTCTCGTTATATAGGCACATATCCACGCTTTTGTCGTTAAAATTTGCATAGACCATGACTTCATTTGCATCAACGCTTACGCCATACATTTGTATAGTAGCGACGTTTCGTGGTGCACGTGGCTTGCCAAGTGTGCAAGTAAGCTTTGCTTCATACTCTTTTGGCATGCGCGATTTGATAAATTTAAGCCACAAAAGCCTATGTTTAAGTCCTTCTGGAGTGAGTACTAGATCGATCTTTCCATCAATAAGGCCTATCATAAAAGTTGGATCGACTAAACATAAATTTAGCGCCTCTTCGGTCATTTTGCTTGCAGCTTCAAAATTTTTATCTTCTAAATTTTGTTTGATGGCGTCTAAATTTTTGCCAAACTCGCTCCAAAATTTATCAACTCTGCTTGCAAAGCTAGAGCTCTTTTTAGAAAACCACATTTTTTATCCTTGTTTATTAAATTTTTCAACATTTTTTTGCGTATAAATTTTCATCGATGGAAATTCTAAGGCACTTAGCTTATCATATCTTTCTTCGTTAAAAACACATCCTGTATCGATATTGGCGCTATTTGTATAGAGTTTAGCCTCACGCACTGGCGTGTGGCCATAGACATTAAATATGCCTTCAACTTGCATCATATCGCCTCTGCCTGATAGTACATGCCTTCTAAACTCATCTCTTGAGCTATCATCATCTCTTAAAGTCCAAAATTTGCCAACAGCCGAGTGCGAAACGACCAAATGCTCGCCATTTTGGTTTTTGTGGTCTTTAAACTCTAAATATACTGGGCTACTCTCTAAAAATTCTATGTGTCTTTGTTTAAAATTTAGGCTTTGAGCCAGGTATGATCCATATGTCGCCACGCCACCATTGTTGAAAAACCAACTCGTGTCAAATGGTGCTTGGTTGTTTAAAAATTCATATTTATTGCTTAGCAACCTTCTTTCGTGGTTTCCCATTACCATTTTATAGTTATTTTGTATGATAAGCTCGACTACATCGCAACTAAAAAGCCCCCGATCTATCACATCTCCGACAAAGCAAATTTGTGATTTTTCTTTGTCTGGAAACTGCTTGATAAGTTCTAAAAGTGTATTAAAACAGCCGTGCACATCGCCTATGATATAAATTTGCTTGCTCAATTTTTCTCCTTTGTGCCAAATTTTAGTCTATTAAACTTAAAAATGTAGTGTTAAGAAAACACTTTTGTATAGCTGTACTATATTGGCGTAATGCTAGCGATATATAAAGTTAAAACCTAGTAAAAGATATTTAAAATTTAAGGAATTTAAAGTAGAAGGGAGCCTAAGCTCCCTAAAATCATTGTGCGTAAAAGCCGCTGACCTTACCGGTTAGGTCGATCATGATGTTTTTCATTTGAGTGTAGTGCTCAAGGATGATCTTGTGAGTTTCGCGGCCGATACCTGAGTTTTTGTATCCGCCAAATGGGCTGCCTGCTGGGATTTGGTTGTAGGTGTTGATCCAGACTCTGCCAGTCTCCATAGACCTTGCAACGCGAAGTGCTTTTGTGATATCTTGTGTGAAAATTCCGCCACCAAGGCCATATTCACTATCATTTACCATTTTGATAAGCTCGGCCTCATCTTTAAATTTGATCACAACGCCAACTGGACCAAAAATTTCTTCTTGAGCCACTCTCATATCGTTTGTTACATCAACTAACAGTGTTGGCTCGACAAATGCGCCCTTGTCGCAACCATTTGCGGTGTAGGCTTTGCCACCGACTGCCACTTTTGCGCCTTCTTTTTTGCCGATCTCGACGTAGTTTAAGATTTGCTCAGCTTGTTTTTTATTGATTTGTGAGCCCATTTGAGTGCTAGGATCTAACGGATCGCCAACTTTTATAGTACTAAATTTCTTCACCGCAGCCTCTATAAATTTGTCGTAAAAGCTCTCTTCTACGAAAATTCTTGAACCTGCGCAGCAAACTTGACCTTGGTTAAACAAAATTCCAAGCTGAAGGCCGTCAAGCGCTTTGTCTAAATTTGTATCACTAAAGAAGATATTTGCGCTCTTGCCGCCAAGCTCAAGTGTGGCTGGGATGATACGACGAGCCGCAGCTATGGCGATATCGCGGCCGATCTCGGTTGAGCCAGTAAATGCTAGCTTGTCAAGGCCTGGGTGGTTTTTGATCCACTCGCCACTCTTGCTACCTCTGCCAGTTACGATGTTTATTAAACCTTTTGGCAAAATTTTATCTATCAGCCTAAATAGCTCAAGCACGCTTAGGCTTGTCTCGCTTGAAGGCTTAAATACGCTAGCATCGCCTGCTGCGATCACTGGAGCTAGCTTCCAAGCTGCCATCAAAAATGGAAAATTCCAAGGCACGATCTGACCCACAACACCTATTGGCTCGCGTAAAACGATAGAGAGTTGCTTCTCGTCAAGCACGTTTGCGCTGCCTTCTTCGCCCATGATAACGCCAGCAAAGTACCTAAAATGCTCTGCCGCAAAAGGGATATCGACATTTAGCGTCTCGCGGATCGGCTTGCCATTATCCATGCTCTCGACTTTTGCCAAGTGCTCTTTGTTTTCATCGATGATGTCAGCGATCTTGTTTAAAAGCTTTGCACGCTCGCTAATTGTAGTGTGTTTAAATTTCTTAAAAGCCTCGCGTGCAGCACGTACAGCGTCATTTACATCTTCTTCGGTAGCATCAGCGATCTTTGCAAGGTGCTCGCCATTTGCTGGATTTTTTACATCAAGTGTAGCGCCGTCTTTTGCGTCGCGCCACTCACCATTTATGAAAAGCCCATATTTTTCTAGTAGTTTCATACTTTTCTCCTTGATTAAGATTTTGTAAAAGGATTATAATATTAATAAAATTTATCAAAAATAAATTTTGGACATAAATTCTCTTTTTTAATAAATTTTATTGTTTAGAGTAGGATTATTTTAAAATTTAACTCTGCCAAGAGAGTAAAAACGTAGTCTCGCCATCAAGTTTGCTTTGGCATTTTACGACGATATCATTTTTCTTGCAGCACTCTTTAACTAAATTTAGCCCTATGCCAAAGCCGCCTTGATCGTCGTTAAATCTCGTATAACGATCAAAAATTTGTAGTTGTTGCTCTTTGCTGATACCAAGCCCAAGATTGCTTATGCTAAAGAAATTTGGCTCTAAAGTGATGCGTACTTTTGAATTTGGCGCTGCATATTTTGAGGCGTTGCTAAGAAGGTTGTCTAAAATTTTGCTCACATCCTCAAGATCTGCGTTTATGAAGCTTGGCTTTAAACTAGCATCTATCTTAAGTCCTCGTTTAACAAAAAATGGCGAGAAGTAGCTAAGTCTTTGTGTGGTTAGCAAATTTAGGTCTATGAGCTCTTTTTTGCTAGGCTTATCTAGGTTAAAGCTTAGATGAACGAGCGCGTCATAAATGTTATTTAGGCTCTTTGCGGCAAGGCTGATATTATTAAAACGCTTTAAATTTCGCTCATTTAGGTTGTCAAGATCGGCTGTTTCTATGCTCATCGAGATGACGCTTAGAGGTGTGTTTATCTCGTGTGTTGAGTCTTTTATAAAGCGGTTTAGTGTATCTATCTTTTCATAAAGCGGTCTTAGACTTAGTGTTGCTAGGTAAAAGGCGACAAAGAGCAGGGCAAAAAAGAAAAAGAGTGACTTTAGCGTGGTTGAAATTTGTAAAGATAAAATTTCAGCCTTGATATCTTTGCCAACTAGAAAAATATCTGCGTGCGAGAGTTCGTCTGTGGTGTTGTCGTCCATGTACTGGATCTTTTCAAATATCGCGACCTTGCCGCCGATCAAATTTACATTTTTGCTTTTGTCGATCTTTTGACAGTCAAAGTCTTTATAAATTTTCTCACCATTTTTTAGCACAATGCAAGCATGCACGCCTTTTTCTTTTGTTAGACTTGAAATTGAGTCAAGTCCATTCATTCTTGCTTTCATGTAAATGCCCATTTTTATCTCTTTTAAAGACTTCACCTCGTTTAAAATGAGCGTTTCTTTTTTGTTTTTATAGTCGTGTATGAAAAAATATCCTAAAAATAGCACAGTGCTAACAAGATAAAGGGATAAAATTTTAAATAAAATTTGCGTCTTTTCAGACATAGACATAGCCGTCCCCACGCCTGTTTAAAATGGCATCTTTGCCTAAAATTTGGCGTAAATTTTTGATATAGACACGAAGGCTAAGCTCGCTTGGCTCCTCGTCAAATTTCCAAATTTTATTAAAAATTTCATCTTTGGTTAAAATTTTGCCTTTGTTTTGCAAAAATAGCGCGAGTAGGTCGCTCTCTTTACTAGAGATATTTACATTTTTACCATCTTTGCTTAGTGTTTTGCTCTGTGGATGAAAGCTAAATTCGCTTGAAATTTTGATCGCATCTCCACTGTGATGTGAGAAATTTCTCTTTAGAAGTGCTTGTATACGTATGAGTAGTTCTTTTAGCTCAAATGGCTTTTTTAGATAGTCGTCGCAGCCACTTTTGTAGCCTTTTTCAAGATCGTCTATGGTATTTAGCGAGGTGGTAAAGATGCTAGGTGCGCTAACACCTAGCTCTCTTAAGGAAGAAAGAAGTGAAAAGCCGTCCCCTTTTGGGAGCTTGACATCAAGGATCAAAAGGTCGAAATTTTGCTCGTAGGCGAGATTAAGTGCATCTTTTGCGTTGTTTGAAGTGGTGACATCGTAGCCATTTTCGCTTAGATACTCACTGATAAGATCAAGTAAAATTTCATCATCTTCAACGAGCAAAATTCTAACCATCAAGCACCTTTACATACCTTTTTTCATTTCGTCTTTTTTCATACCCATGTCGTCTTTCTTCATTTCATCTTTCATGCCCATGTCGTCTTTTTTCATCTCATCTTTTTTTACCATGGGTTTTTTAGCCATGTCATCTTTCATCATCTGCTCTTTCTTCATCATCTCGTCTTTGCCCATGTCATCTTTTTTCATCATTTCAGTAGCATTTGCAAGACCACCAAGCATAAACATAGCACCAAGTGCAACTAGTAGTAATTTCTTCATAACGTCTCCTTTAAATGAAATATGATGAAATACTATCTCTTTAGTGTTAAGTGAGTGTGAATTTACGCAAATACAAAATATATAACTGGAAGCGTGATAAATGAAAAAAGCACGCCTATGGCCACTGATGAGATGGCTAGCGAGCTATCAAGCCCAGCTTTTATGACCATCGCACTTGCAAGGGCTGATGTTGGCATTGCACATTGAAAGAGACCAACGACCCAAGTTTTGTTCATCTGGATACCTGAAAATTTTAATATGATGAAAAATACGATAGCTGGCAAGATCATCTTACACAAAAGCACAACGCTAACGCCTTTATAGGAGCTTGTGATACTGCTAAAGTTAAGACCAACACCAATCGCAAAAAGCGCCACCGGAGTAACGCTACCTTCAAACATCCTAAGTGGAGCAAAGATAAACTCAGGCAAAGGGACTTCTTTTAAGATAAGAGCCATAATAAGCGCGATAAATGGCGGAAATTTTAAAATTTTCATCGTATTTTGAAATAATGAAACCTTCTCTGGTGCAGCAAAAGAGAGAATAAGTGGCCCAAGGATCGAAAGTGGGATGCCAGTAGCTATTTGATCGTAAAAGATGACCTCATTTACCATCGCATCGCCAAAGAATCCCTGAATGACAGGCATACCGACAAATAGTGTGTTGCCAAAAAGGCTTAGCATGACCATGCTGACAGTCGTTACTTTGGTAAATTTAAAGAGCTTGCCAATCACTAAAGCCATGACAGCACTGATAGCTGTTGAGCCAAAGCCGATTAAAATGGTGTTTATGAGTGAAACATCAACATTGACGTGGTAAATTTTGTCAAAGATTAGCGCAGGCATTGCAAAACAAAGGACAAAATCCACAAATGGGATTGAGTGCTTTTGCTCAACAATGCCGACTTTTTTAGCAAAAAAACCAGTTGCGATTATGAAAAAAATTGCAAAAAGTGGAGTAAAGTTCATAGCATTCTCTTTATAAATCTAAATTTTTACGGAAAATTGATTATAGGACCCATAAGATTAAATTACAATAAACCTTTTTTAAAATTTGCTCTCAAAATTTATGCCTTAATATCAACTTTTTTATAAAATTTATCTCTCTCATCTATCTTTTCTTTACTCTTTAAATCATTCTCAAGATAGCTGATATTATAAATTTCTCTTGTAGATATGCTTTTGCCATTATTTAGACTGATTAAAAATTTACTCTCAAATTTATTAGATAGATTGGCAATGGCGATCGCTCCGGCATCTTTTAGACTTACGATTTTATCATCTTGCATGAAGCCAATATCTTTAAAATCCAAGCTATTTAGCTGCACATTATTCATCTCTTTTGCCTCTAAATTTGTGCTAGTTTTTAGCTCACTTGATGTATTTAGCTTGCCAGTATCGTTATAAAGCTCTTTTACGTCTATCTCTCTACCACTATCAAATTTTAGCCTTATGGTGCCATCTTTGTTTAGCTTCATAGCTATGACGCTATCGCTATCTTGCAAAGATGCGGCAGCTGTGGCTTCATTTGTTATAAAAGCCTTTTTTACTTTTTTTAAATTTGAGATACTAAACTCAAGTCCAGTTGCTTGTTTAAATTCATTTTCCATCGCGATCATTTTGGCTGATTTTGTCTTCTCAAGCTTTGATATATAAGCATCCGCATTTTCTTCAAATTTCTTTAAATTATTGTCAAGATTTTCTATCATCTTGTTGTATGCGTCAAACTCAGCGTTATAATCTTTGTAAAATTTCATAAAACTATCTTTTTGAAATTTTGTATATGAGAAATTTTCATCTTTTTTGTAATCTTTGCTTGGCTCAATGATCGGATTAAACTCGCTTAGCCTTGCAGTATCATCAAAACCCACTTTAAGATAGGCAAAATTTTTAAAAGAGCTATCTTTGCCAAAGATATTATTGTGTCTTAGATCGACCCAGCCGTCATTTTGGGCATATTTTTTAAAGAAATTATTTATATCATTTTTCTCTATCTTTTCATATCTGTTTTCTGCGGCGAACAAAGTATTTGGATCTGAGGCGTAGTAAGAGTGCCTATAATCAATATCTTTTGTATCCACGTAAAGATCGGGATTATTTGTGATCGTTGCTTTACGATTTAGCTCTTCTCTTTTTATTTGGTTGTGATTTATGACATTTGTGCTGATAAACTGCCTAAGATCGACCCTTGGCATTACATCGCTTAAATTTGCTATTTTTTCATTTCCGTCTTTGTCATAACCTCTTACTTTTAGCTTATCAAAGAGTATATCTTTTTGGTCTAGCACGCCGTCATTGTTGCTATCAAAGCTAAAAAGATAGCTATTATTTTCTAATTTTGTAGTGCCAAGTTTATCGTTGTCACCGTAAATATCTAAAAATACTTCTACTTCGCCATATTTTGTTTTTAAAGTGTTTGAATAAGCGTAATCGTTTAAATTTTTAAATTTTGTATTTTCTAAGTATCCACTTTTTAGTGTAGATAGCATGCTGTTGCTATCTGAAGCTTTTATATTTTTAAAGTAGGCATTTTCACTAAAATGATGGCCTTTGGAAAGCTCATCGGAGTAGATTTTGTTGTTGCTGTAGATGAGATTTTTTGAGTAGTTATTTAAAATTTCTTCTACTTTTTGTAGGATTTTGTGTCTATTTTGCTCTTTGATCTCGGCATCAGTTATATTTATAACTTTGCTTGCCTTTATACTTTCTTTTAGACTTGAAATTTGTTCGTTATTTATCTCTAAACCTTGTTTATCCTTAAAGGTATGGAGCATTTCTGTAGGATTTTCTAAATCTTTTAAATTTATAAAGTTATATTTTAAAGGTGCAATATTCATCTAAAATCCTTTTTAAAGATGTTGCAGATAATATCGGATAAATTTAGAAAGTATTTAGGCGTATAATGGTGCCCGAGGTCGGATTAATATGTAAGCTTTAGCTTATTCTTCTCTCAAAGCGAAGCTACTAAGTAGGACTTAGCAGGTTTCGCCGATGCCGGTCGGACTGTAGGAAAGGCGGTTATAGATTTCGTAACTAAGCCGCTTCAGTGGATAATAGGCGTGATAAAAGATATATCTAATTTCATAGCCGACTCTAAGCCAAGAAAATGGATAAGCAAAAATAGGCATAAGTGCAGGCAAAAAACGGCTCCAGCGCTATCGGCGAGCAAACTACGGCTGGATCTGTAGATAAAGTTGCACAAGATCGCCGCGAGATGAGGTCGCAAATGAGCCAAAATCAAATAACCGATAATAAAAAGATCGACATAAATTTATACGGCTCGCAAGCTACTCCGCAAGTCGTAGCGCAGGCTGTGAGTGATAACAGGTATAGTTTTGGGGATTAGTGTGTTTAATAATATTTACGGTAATTATCTATGTTTTTTTATGAATTCGCAATATTCTTTTAAACATATTAAAGACGATTGTTTAGCAGCAATTTTAGCAGTATTTAGTTCTTTTGGAAATATAAAATTTGATTTATGGTAGCAAATATTGTTTTTACTTAAATTTGTGGTCGTATTTTCATATGAGCCGCCTTTGTTTTTTATGGATTCGTATATATTTTGATTATTTTTTATATTGCATCTATTGACGCCCAAAACACTACATACATCGGCGTTATTTTTAAAATGAGCCGATAAAAATGTCTCAAAATCTTTATATGTTAAAAATATATTACTATATTTATTTACATAGCTAAGGCTAGTGCATAGCTTTTTTAAATGCCCCAACTCTGTTTTATCGTCGGTGGCTCTGTCTAAATCGGCTACTACAAAAATAGGAATAGGAGTTCCCCTATATTGCTCTATTATTTTTATAAAACTCTTATAGTTTCCATTTTTAACGTTTGTTATGTTAAAAACGAACTCGTCGCCTAAGTGCTCGCTTCTAAAATGTTTTAAATAATACTCCTCCGTTTGACCTTCGACGATGAATTTTATAACTATCTTTCGTTTATTCATAATCGCCTCTTAAATAGTCCATGTATGCTTTTTTCTTATCATTTCTTAGCTCAAATTCGCTTAACGCTTTTAACGTTGTGGCGGTATTTTCTTTGCCTACTATGTAAATTTGAGACGGAGCAAGCATATCGGTATCAAAGATTAGCGGATTATGAGAGCTTAATATAAATTGTCCTTTAGTATTTGACGATGAGTTAATTACCCCGTTTAATAGCCTAATTAGAGAGATGGTGCTAATAGAGCTATCTAGCTCGTCTATTATCATAACCGACTCTGGCACGGAGTCTACGCTATCTATCGCATATACCAGCCCCATCATAAGCTCTATTATTTTTTTTACGCCCGAGCTCTCTTTTTCAAACGCGAAGCTTTTATGATCTCTTTTTAAAATCAAAGAAAATCTATCGTCTTTTATATCTATAAAATCAAAATCAGTAATGCTATCGTCTACGATCTCTAATATATTTAATACGGTATCTTTATGTTCTGTAAAAAAATCTTTCTCAAATAGATCAAAAGGAATCACCCTATCTTGACTAGCTATAATATCGAACGTGTTTATATTTTTATTATATCCATATACCTTTACTGCACCCTGAAAACCGCGTAGCTCTTTGACGTTGTTGTCTTTTATTTTGTTTAAGACGGTATCTCGCGAAACGACGGATAGTATCTTTTCATATTCGGTAGCTATCGGAAATGTTAAACTGTCCTTATTGAATCGATAAATCAAAACTTCGTTTTTTGTTAAATTTTCGCTTATTATCCGCTCTTTATCAAACTTAATCTCATACACGTAACTGTCTTTTTTATTGTCCGTAATAGTTATCTTGTATTCGGTATAACCTATGTCGGAATTTATAAACTGAGATTCTTTTTCTATGTTTAATCCGTTTTCTATTATGCGAAGTATGCTTTCTAAGGCTTTTAATATATTCGTTTTGCCTGTAGCGTTCTTGCCGAATAAAACCGCGCTTTTAGCTAATCTAGTATCCGAAAAGTAATTACTTTCGTATTTTGTGTTTTTTAGTCTTTGATTTTGTTTTGCAGTGAAGTTTATCTTAATGTTTTGAGATATGGATGCATATCCGCAAACTTCAAAACTAGCTATCATTTTTAATCCCTATATATAATTTTATGAAATTATATCATAATATAACCGCTTTTCGCGTTTATGTCATAAAATTTAAACTATACTCTTTGCCACTTTACCCACGATTTTAAAATGCTCCTGGGTCTCGTTTAGATTGATCTCGTAGCTTTTAAAATTCGGATTAACCGAAACGATTTTAAGCATGCCGCGCGGCGTGAGTTGCAGGATTTTTACCATGAGCTGATCGCTAAAATTTACCACGTAAAGCCCGTCTCCGGTAAATGCGCCGTCCTCGCGAAAAATAACCCAATCCCCGCTCCTTAGCATCGGCGTCATGCTCTCGCCCTCTATCTCCATGCTGCCCAGGTTTTTACCGGGTGGGACTTTAAAGAAGGCCTTGGCAATCGGCATTAGCTCACCCGTTTGGTAGCTCCTTACGCCTTCCAGCTCGTTGCCGCCACCGGCGCTTGCTTTAACGGATGTCGTTTTACGGATGAAGTAGAGATCGGCATCATCCAAATTTTGATGACTACTGTTTTTTTCTATACTAATTTTTAATAAGTATTTTGTGGGTATTTTTCTATCTTTTCTCCAAGCCGCTATTGCCGAATTGCTACTTAACGCAAGTTTTTTAGATAGCTGATTATCGTTTGCAACACCGTAATAATCATATAATTCTTGCATTTGCCCATCAAAAGCGTCCATTTTACCCCTTTCTCTAATACTAAAAATAATTAGTAAAATACTAAATTTATCTTGATATACTCATAAAAATTTAGTATAATTCAAATATTAATTAAGCAATTATATCAAAAAGGACGAAAAATGAAACTTCAAAACGCAGTTAAGCTCTTGAAAAGAGTTCGGAGAGGTTAAGGAGCACGAATGCGGCGCGATATAGTAGGCTGATTGCCAAATTTGATTTAAAAGCGAATAGACCGCTTCATCATCTCAAGCAGCCTTTTATCTCTATATAGGGTATTTGGCTCTACGCTAGCGGCTTTTATTTCAAGCTATCTTTGCGCGAGCTTTTTAAAATTAGCCTACTCGTTTATCTAGCTCTCACGTTTGACGTCGATGCTGTCTCTTACCTTTTGCTCTAGCTTAAATCTCTCCTTGCGTACCATGGCCAAACTAAACTCGGGAGGGGTCTCCTAAATTTAGCCTTTTGATTTTATTATCGGCCGGGCTTTTGTATTCGAGAGCAAAATATTTACGACCGCAAGGATCCACGAAAATATATAAACCTCTGCCGTCGCATTTCTTACAAATCTTATCCTTCGGCTTTTAGTATCCTGATCTCTCTATCCGTTAGCGGTGTGTGTATCTTTGGCATTTTTTTACGGAGTCCTTTTGTGCTTTTTTATTTTACTCCATTATTATTTAGTAAAAAATGATTATTTGCAAATATATTTTTATATCCTTTGGTATTTTAAAATATACGCAAAAATATCTTTAAAATCCGTCTATATCGGGAATTTTTATACTTTTGGATGTTTTTGGGAAGTCTTAAGATTTAGTGTTATGGTGCCCGAGGTCGGACTCGAACCGACACAAGGTTGCCCTTACCAGATTTTGAGTCTGGCGCGTCTACCAGTTTCACCACTCGGGCTAAAGTAAGATTGAAAGTTAATTTTTGTGTGAGAGGAAAAAGGGGAGAGTTGCTCCCCGAAAAAGAAATTATTTCTTTTTACCTTTTTTAGCAGCACCAGCAGCAACCGCTTCTTTAAGTTTTTTGCCAACTTTGAATTTAACTGCTTTGCTAGCAGGAACATCGATAACTTTTTTAGTTCCAGGAACTCTAGCTTTTCTTGCAGCTCTGTCAGCAGTACCGAAAGTACCAAAGCCTATAAAGCTAATTGTATCGCCTTTTTCAAGAACTGCTTGGATTGTCTCCAAAGTAGCATCAACAACTTTTAGAGTATCTTTTTTTGAAAGACCAGCCTTATCGGCAACAGCTTGAATAAATTCAGCTTTTTTCATGAACCATCCTTTTAAGAAGTTATGTGGCTATATTACACTCTTTTAAAAAAAAATACAATACTTTCTCCCTAAATTTAGCTCTTTTTTTACATTTTTTAATAAAAAATGCGATTTTTAAAAAATTTACTCGCAAATTTCAAACATAAGCTCGGTCTTTAGACCAATCTTTTTTATATCAATAAGCCTTAAATTTTTAAAATTTAAGCTCAATAACTCATCTTTATTTTTTACAAGCTTATTTGCTATCTGGCGCAAGACTTCGCCTCTATATGCTTTTGCGTGATGACTCACTATTTTTTTATTTTTTACAAAACAAAAAGTTATGTATTCTTTTTTTACAGTGTAAAATTTTTCGTAAAATTTAGCTCTGAGATCCAAAATATCGTCATCTTTTAAAAACTCATCAACCGCTTTACTAAAATTTTTTTCATAAAATTTTGAAATTTCAAAGCCATCTAGCTTTTCACCTTGTTTTAGTTTGTACTCTGGTATCTCATCTTTTGCCAAGATAGGTCCAAATAAATTTGAAAATATTAAAACATTATTATCTATATATTTTTGTGCCTCATTGTCTAAACCACGATAGTTTAGATGTTTATAAGCCACTCCATCATACCTTAAAATAGCTTTTATGCTACCTTTTTGAGATAGGCTTTCTCGCAGCTGCTTACTCTCTTCAAGCTCTTTTAGCCCAAAAAGCTTTTTTATATCGTCTAAATTTGCGTTTTTTAAAAACTCATCATATCTGTTTAAAATTTCAACTCTTTTGTCAAAAAGTTCTGGAAATATCAAATCCTTACCATTAAATTTATTATTTGTATTTAGAGAAATTTTACTTTCGCTTGGAGAAAAGAGAATTTTTAATGCCATTGTTCTTACCTATTTTATATGTAAATTTTTATTGGATTATACAATAAACTTTTTGTGCTAAAAAAAATCAAATTTTTACCGATATAAAAACAAGCGGAATCATTTTTGCTTAGAGTGAATAAAAATTTAGGAAAAAATTATGAGAATAACAAACCAACTACGTTTTAGTCAGACTTTGCATGACTACCAAAAAAATATGACTGGTGTAAATAAAAGCTACAAGCAGCTCTCAAATGGTTTGAAAATTCAAGATCCATACGATGGCGCTGCGACTTATAATGATGCAATGAGGCTTGATTATGAAGCAACTACTCTCACTCAAGTGGTTGATGCCACTGGTAAATCTGTAAATTTCTCAAAAAATACAGATAATGCATTGCAAGAGTTTGAAAAACAGCTTGAAAATTTTAAGACAAAAGTAGTCCAAGCAGCTAGCAGTGTGCATAGTAAGACATCGCTAGAGGCTTTGGCAAATGACCTTCAAGGCATAAAAAATCACCTTGTGAATATTGCAAACACTTCGGTTAATGGGCAGTTTTTGTTTTCTGGAAGCGCTGTTGATACAAAGCCAATAGATGGTGCAGGAAAATATCAAGGCAACCGTGATTATATGAAAACATCAGCTGGTGCTCAGGTTGAGCTTCCTTATAATATCCCAGGATATGATCTATTTTTAGGAAAAGATGGTGATTACAGTAAAATTTTGACAACAAATGTTCGTTTGGCTGATCAAACTAGAACAGACATCTCTTATGCGCCAAAATTTCTAAACGATAACAGCAAGATAAAAAATATGATCGGACTAAATTACGCTAGTGATTCAGTGGTTAGAAGTGATGGCTCTTATAATGGCACAATAAATCCGGATTATGATTTTTTAGATAATTCAAATGTAAATTTTCCGGATACATATTTTTTCATACAAGGCAAAAAGCCAGATGGCACGACATTTACTAGTAAATTTAAGATGAGTGCAAATACAACAATGGCTGGGCTTATGGAAAAAATCGGCATGGAATTTGGCAATACAAAAACAACAAAAGTTGTTGATGTAAGCATAAATAACGATGGACAATTTAATATAAAAGATCTTACTAAAGGCAACCAAACTATTGACTTTCATATGGTTGCAGCCACATCAGTAGCACCAAATCGCGGTGCAATCGCTCAAAACAACGCGCTTGATGCGGTAAATTCTCTTGAAGATCTTGAAACTATGGCAAATAACGTTCCAAAAACAGTTCATGTAACTGAGTTTGTAAAGAGCAAATATACCGATAAAGATGGAAACGCGACAAATGCATTTGACTATGATAAGGTTAGATTTGAAAGAAAGGATAATGAGCTAATCGCAAATTTACCTCAAGTAGCCAGAAGAGCGGGCGAATATGCAACAGATCAGACAAAGCTAAGCGAAGTCTCTGGTACAAAAGAGAGCTACGATAGAAATTTATATCCAAAAGATGTCGATGCTAGAAAGAGAGAGCTTTTTAATATCGATAACCAAGAGATAAATTTACAAGTAAAATCAATAACTGGTACAAAATATGACATAAAGGTAAAAATGGGCACAGCAGGGGGCACAAATACTCCAGTGCAATTTGAAATAACATCTACACCACCAGGTGGCACGCCTTCTGCACCTAGAACTTTAACAGTCTATAACTCAGATGAGTTTGGAAGTTACAGAACTTACGCTAGCGATTTTACTTATAGGCAGCTCATGGATATCGTTGCAATGGCAGCAAGTGATAATATCCCAAATCCTCCACATGCAGAAAATGCAAATTTTGATACAGATATAGAAAAAGTAAAAAGAGATCAAAACTATAATGCCTATAAAGAGGCTTTGTCAAAAACAAAGGGCGCAGTAGAGACAACTTTAGATGATAAAGGCAGAATGGTTTTAACTGATAAGACAAAATCAGTAACAAACATAGAAGTAACTATGCATGATGCAAAAAATAGCGATAAATTTGATGGCGATAGTACTGGTAGAGATACAGCTGGTAATACTGGCCACCCTCAAGGAAAAGGCTCTGTCTTTAGCTTTAATGAAAATAATGCCTTAACTATTGATGAGCCAAGTACGAGCGTTTTTCAAGATCTTGATAATATGATCGAAGCTGTTAGAAAGGGATATTATAGAGCTGATGCAAATAGTAATGATCCACGAAATACTGGTATGCAAGGTGCATTACAAAGGCTTGATCATTTAATAGATCATGCAAATAAAGAACTTACAAAGATCGGCTCTCAATCAAGACTTTTAACTGCTACAAAAGAGCGAGCCGAAGTAATGAAAGTGAATGTGCAAACTGTTAAAAATGATGTAATTGACGCAGACTATGCGGAGTCATATCTGAAATTTACGCAGCTTTCACTGTCTTATCAAGCAACTCTACAAGCAAGTGCAAAGATAAATCAACTAAGCTTGCTAAATTATTTAAATTAAAATTTAAATCAGCAGGTCGCCCAGCTTGCTAATTTTTTAAAATTAAACTCAAGCGTGCTATAATAAGCCTTTTTTATAAAGGATCTAAAATTTTACGACATATCTTATTTACAATTTTTGTTTGCATTTTTATATATTTTGGTATCGCTACAGCTGCTCCAACTGCTGATTTTGTTGGCTTGCTTGGACAAAGCCTTGGTATTTTAAATATCAAATATTTTGGACTTATAGCGTATGTTTATCCATTTTTATTGATCATTTTGGGCTATTTTGTCTATAAAAATTTTAAGAAATTTGACTTTGATTTTGCTCAGTTTTTGGTAGGAATTTTTCTCTTTTTTATAGCTTTTTTAATGTTTCAAGCCTTGAGTGCTTCGAGCATAAATGGCGGTATAATTGGAAATTTTATAGTTAGTGCCTTAAAAGAGGTGATCGGCTCTATCGGCACTGCGGTTGCTATACTTATGATGTTTATTATTTCACTTGGGCTTGCTTTTAGGGAAAATTTTATCATTGTTTTAAGAAAGGCTTTTGTAGATAAAGAGATAAAAGTCCATGAAGAGAGAAATTTAAAAGAGATAAAACAAAAGCAACTTCCAAAAATCGAACGCAAAAGACAAAAGAATAATGATGTAAAAGAAGAAGAGCTTATCGAAGCTCAGGTGCTAAATGATGATGAGCAGAATTTAGATGAAGAGCTAGAGCCTGAGTCAGAAAAAGAGAGCAGGGCCTCAACTATAAACGGAGTTGAAATTTTAAACGAAGTGGCTGAAAACAAGAAGTTGCTTGATCAAATAGAGCGAGGCAATGTCGAAAAGCCAAAGAATTTTGTCTTGCCACCGCTTAAATTTTTAAACGATCCGCCAAAACGCTCGCACAGTGTCAATGAAACTGAAATCGATCAGCAAATTTCTAATTTGCTTGATAAACTCCGTAAGTTTAAAATAGACGGCGATGTGGTTAGAACTTATACTGGACCTATCGTCACGACATTTGAGTTTCGCCCAGCTCCGCATATCAAGGTAAGTAAAATTTTAACACTTCAAGATGACCTAGCGATGGCACTAAAGGCTCAAACGATCCGCATCCAAGCGCCGATCCCTGGCAAAGATGTCGTAGGCATCGAGGTACCAAATCAAAATTTAGAGACAATCTATCTAAAAGAAATTTTAGAGAGCGAAGTCTTTAAAAATGCAAGTAGCCCGCTAACTATGGCACTTGGTAAAGATATCGTAGGTGCTCCTTTTGTGACAGACCTTAAAAAACTACCTCATTTGCTGATCGCTGGAACTACAGGATCTGGCAAAAGTGTGGGTATAAACGCGATGCTTTTAAGCTTGCTTTATAGAAATAGCCCACAAACTTTGCGTCTAATGATGATCGATCCAAAAATGCTTGAATTTAGCATATATAACGATATTCCACATCTTCTAACTCCAGTTATCACAGAGGCCAAAAAGGCGATCACAGCGCTTGCAAATATGGTTGCTGAGATGGAGCGAAGATATAAGATAATGAGCCAAACTCGTACGAAAAATATAGAGAGTTACAATGAAAAGATGAAAGAGGAGGGCGGCGAGCAGTTCCCGTATATCGTTGTGATCATCGATGAGCTAGCTGATCTGATGATGACTAGTGGCAAGGATGTGGAGCTTTATATCGGCCGTCTAGCACAGATGGCAAGAGCTAGCGGCATACACTTGATAGTGGCAACCCAGCGCCCAAGTGTTGATGTCGTGACTGGCCTTATAAAGGCAAATTTGCCAAGTAGGATAAGCTATAGAGTAGGGCAAAGGATCGACAGCAAGGTTATCTTGGATCAAATGGGAGCTGAGAGCTTGCTTGGGCGAGGAGATATGTTATTTACGCCTCCAGGAAGCCCTGGTGTGATAAGGCTTCACGCACCATTTGCTAGCGAAAAAGAGATAGAAACGGTTGTAAATTTCTTAAAAGAGCAACAAGATGTAGTTTATGATGAGAAATTCTTAATAGAAGAAGGCACAAGCGGAAGTGTGGCTGCTGGTACTCTAGGAGAAGATGAACTTGATGAGCTTTATGAAGAGGCCAAAGAGATCATTTTAAGTGAGCAAAAAACGTCAATAAGCTATCTGCAAAGACGCCTAAAGATAGGTTATAACAAAGCTGCAAATATAATCGAACAAATGGAGAAAATGGGTGTTTTAAGCCCAGTGAATGCAAAAGGACAAAGAGAAATTTTATAGCTAAAGTCATAAATTGCTTTAATTTTAGAATTTTAATTTTTATTAAAATTCTAAAAAGTCTTGACAAAGCACATTAAAATCTATATAATTACAACTCTTAAAAACATTGGGGTATCGCCAAGCGGTAAGGCAACTGGTTTTGGTCCAGTCATTCAGAGGTTCGAATCCTCTTACCCCATCCACTTTTTAAATCCAAAATAATACTTATCGCGGAGTAGAGCAGTGGTAGCTCGTCGGGCTCATAACCCGAAGGTCGGCGGTTCAAATCCGTCCTCCGCAACCAAATGCCCATTACTTTTACCATCTTTTAACTAAGCACCAACCCCCACACCATCACGTATATCATCAACATTGAGATGAACGTAGTGTAAGCTGCTCTTAATGTCCGTATGACCCATAAAAGCCATCAGTTTATGAGCATTAAATCCCTTCAAACTCACTAACCTAGAAGCCACTGTATGGCGTAATACGTATAGTCCGTGAGTGTTGTTTTCTCCCTTATATCCTAGATGGTTTCTTACAGCCCACCACATACGATTTGCTGTATCGTGGTTTAGATGAGTTATAGGGCATTTATTTAAGGTAGATCTTTGCAGTTATCATAAGCCCCTTGAGATATCCAGTAGTAAGCCATACGAAGCACTTGGTCGTCTCTTGTTTCAGTAAAGAGTTTGCGAGCCTCTATTTTACTTACGCTCTTAGCTATTTCTAAGCGTTGTTTTATGGCTTTGAAGACTAGAATAGTTTTGTTTTAATATGTAAAAAGAAAGATTAGTAAAAATAGGTTTCATAACTTTTAAATATAAAAAGAGAAATTCCCACCTAGTATTGTTTTATGGATTATTAGTATAAATTTAAAAATGCAGGAGGGGCGAATGCCCCTAATTATTATTTTAAAGTTTGGATGTATTCAGCTACTGCTTTTGCATCTTCGTCGCTCATTGGAGTAGCGATTGGTTTCATCATAGCGCCAAGACCAAATTTATTTGCTCCTGTTTTATAACCTTTTAGTGCCTCTTCGATAGCTGCTGCATCAAGAGATGTTAAAGCTGGAACTTTATTATTAAACACTTTTTCAGCTTTTGCGCCATGACAGGCGATGCATTTTTTGTAGATAGCAGCACCATCTGCAGCAAAGGCAGCAGTTGAAAGTAGAGCCGCAACGCTAGAAACAATTAGTAATTTTTTCATTTTTCATCCTTTGTAAAAAAGTTTGTGCATTATAGTACAAAAAGGTAAATTCGCAAGAAGCTAGTTAAAATATTTTGGCTATAATCACCAAATGAATAAAAATGAGCCTATTAAAGCACTTTTTCTAGATAGAGACGGCGTAATAAACGAAGATGCTGGATATGTTTGCGAGATCAAAGACTTTAAATTTATTGATGGCATTTTTGATGCGTTAAGAGAATTTGCTAAGGCCGGCTACAAGCTCTTTGTCGTGACAAATCAATCAGGCATCGGCAGGGGCTACTACACGCAGGAGCAGTTTGACGCTCTAAACAAATTTATGCTTGAAAGCTTTAGAAAAGAGCAGATTTTTATCACCAAAGTCTATTTTTGTCCGCACGCTCCAGAGCAAAAATGCACCTGCAGAAAACCAAATCCAAAAATGATACTTGATGCTTGCAAAGAGTTTGATATAGACCTTGAAAACTCGCTAATGATAGGCGATAAACCAAGCGACGTCGAGGCTGGCAAAAGGGCTGGTGTTGGTAGAAATTTCTTGCTTGATGGCATAAATTTTAAAGATGTAAGAGATGTTTTAGATAAGCTAAAAAAGGAAAAATCACTATGAATTTAAACGAAAAAAAGATAGTTATAACTGGCGGCGCTGGCTTTATCGGCTCAGCTTTGGCGCACTATTTTGATGAAAACTACAAAGATGCTCACGTGCTTGTCGTGGATAAATTTAGAAACGACGAGACATTTAGCAATGGCAACCTAAAAAGCTTTGGCCATTTTAAAAATTTACTTGGCTTTAAGGGCGAAATTTACGCTGGCGATATCAACGACCCTAGCACGCTTGAGAAGATAAAAAGCTTTCGCCCAGACGTCATCTACCACGAAGCAGCGATCTCTGATACGACCGTAAAAGAGCAAGACGAGCTAATAAAAACAAATGTAAATGCCTTTGTAAATTTGCTTGATATCTGCGAGAGTTTGGGCGCAAAGATGATCTACGCTAGCTCAGGGGCGACTTATGGCAACGCAAAGAGCCCACAAACCGTTGGCGAGTGCGAAGCGCCAAATAACGTCTATGGCTTTAGCAAGCTAAGCATGGATAATATCAATAAAATTTACGCAAAACGCGGCGTGAGTGTGGTTGGACTGAGGTATTTTAACGTCTTTGGCAAGGGCGAGTTTTTCAAAAATAAAACCGCCTCGATGGTGCTTCAGTTTGGCTTGCAAATTTTAGCTGGCAAGACCCCAAGGCTCTTTGAGGGCAGCGACCAGATCAAACGCGACTTTGTCTATATAAAAGATATCATTGACGCAAACATAAAAGCACTTGACGCGCCAAGCGGCGTCTATAACGCAGCTACTGGCAAGGCTAGAAGCTTTCAAGATATCGCTGATATCTTGCAACGCGAGATCGGCGTAAATTTAGGCAACGAATATATCAAAAATCCATTTATTGGCTCATATCAGTTTCATACAGAGGCCGACGTAGCTCCAGCTCGCGAGGCATTTGGTTTTAGCGCGACTTGGAGCTTGGAAGAGGCAATAAAAGACTACTTGCCAGAAATAAAGAGAATTTACAAGGAAGAGATAAATGGCTAAGAGAGTTAAAATTTTAGTCGTCGGCGATCTCATGCTGGACCACTATATCTGGGGCAGCTGCGACCGCATCTCTCCTGAAGCGCCAGTGCAGGTTGTAAAGATAAATAACGAAACCTACACGCTTGGTGGCGCTGGCAATGTGGTGAGAAATTTGCTTTCCCTTGGTGCAAACGTGAGCGTGGCTAGCGTCTTAGGAGATGATGAGGCTGGCAAAAAGATAAAAGAGAGGCTCGCTGAGCTAAACGTAAAAGATGAGCTCATACTCACCGAAAAAGGACGCGAAAGCTCGATAAAAAGCCGTATTATGGCATCGCACCAGCAAGTTGTCAGGATCGATAAAGAGAGCGTTGTTAAGATAAATTTAGAAAATGAGCTCGTCTTAAAAGTAAAAGAAAATCTTGCAAATTTTAAGGCTGTCTTACTAAGCGACTACGGCAAAGGCGTGCTTAGTGAGAAGGTCTGCCAAGAGATCATAAACGAGTGCGTGAGGCTAAATATCCCAGTACTTATCGACCCAAAAGGCAGCGACTACTCAAAATATAAAAACGCAACCCTTCTAACTCCAAATAAAAAAGAGGCGAGCGAGGCTACAAATTTAAAGATAAAAGACAAGGCCGAGCTTGAAAAGGCAATAAAACAGCTAAAAGACGATCTAAATTTGACCTATTCGCTCATCACGATCTCGGAAGAGGGCATTGCGCTATATGATGACAGGTTGCACATTTTTGCTGCTAAAGCAAAAGAGGTCTTTGATGTCACTGGTGCCGGAGATACGGTGCTTGCCACACTTGGCTATATGCTGGCAAATGGGGCTGACATAAAAGAGGCGATCAAGATAGCAAACCTCGCAGCAGCCGTTGTCGTGGCTAAGATAGGTAGCGCAACGGCTAGCTTTAGCGAGATCGAGCAGTTACTAAATAGCTCATTTGGGGCAAATTTCGAGCACAAGCTAAAGAGCCTTGATGAGCTAGAGGAAATTTTGAGCCAAAAGGGCAAGAAAAAGGTCGTTTTCACAAATGGCTGCTTTGATATCCTGCACGCTGGACATGTAAAATACCTAGCGCGCGCAAGAGAGCTTGGCGATCTTTTGGTTGTTGGGCTAAACTCGGACGCTTCAGTTAAGAGGCTAAAAGGAGAGGCGAGGCCTATAAATTCGCAAGATGATAGAGCCTGCGTGCTAAGCGGGCTTGGATTTGTTGATTATGTCGTGATTTTTGATGAGGATACGCCTTTAAATTTGATAACAAAGATAAAGCCTGACGTGCTTGTAAAAGGGGCTGACTATAAAGGCAAAGAGGTCATTGGCAGCGATATCGTAAAAGAGGTCAGACTGATTGACTTTGTCGAGGGCAAAAGCACAACAGGGATAATAAAAAGGATAAAAGATGCTAAAAACAATGATAAAAAATGAGCTCGAGGCTCACCAAAAGACCTTTAGTGAGCATGTAAATTTGCTAGGTAGCCTAGAGCGCGCTTGCCAGATGGTAGCTGATACGCTAAAAAATGGCAAAAAGGTGCTAATATGCGGCAACGGCGGCTCTGCGGCGGATGCTCAGCACTTTGCAGCTGAGCTAACTGGCAGATATAAAAGTGAGCGCCAACCACTTCCTGGCATCGCGCTAACCACTGATACTTCGGCACTTACAGCCATTGGCAACGACTACGGCTTTGACTATGTTTTTTCACGCCAGTTTGAGGCTTTGGCTCAGCCAGGCGACTTGCTCGTGGCGATCTCAACAAGTGGCAACAGCAAAAATGTCCTTGAAGCTATAAAAAGTGCCAAGAAAATGGGCGCATCAGTGCTTGGACTTAGCGGCAAAGGCGGTGGTGCGATGAATGAAGGTTGCAATCTAAATTTAGTCGTTAGCTCAAGCGATACAGCAAGAATTCAAGAGTCGCACATCTTTTTTATCCACACGATCTGCCAAGCTATAGATGAGGCTTTTAGGGGCTAAAATGCAAGAAGCGATGGATAAATTTTTAAGTGATCCTAACCAGCAAAACGAGATAAATTTGATAGCAGCTTTAAAAAAAGCTACCTTTTTCGCTCCAGTGCTTTTGAATCAAGCGCTTGCAAAGCCTGATGGTGGCGTTGTTTATGAAGAAGAAGGCTCAAATATCAAATTTATCCTGCTTGAAGATGAGGGCGAGAAGCTTAGCTATTTTCCAGCATTTACAAGCAAAGAAGCGATGAAGCTTTGGCGAAACGATAGTGAGCAAGAGAGCATTGAGATAGGTCTAAAAGAGTATCTTGCGATGCTAAAAGAGAGCAGCTACGCTGGAGTCGTTGTAGATGCATTTAGCTATGATTTTATTCTTAAAAAAGAGCAGATAGCAAGAATTTTAGACTAAAATTTTCATAGCACTATTGCCAAAGTCGCTGATTTGCTATTTAGCAAGTTTTTATTAATTTTAAGCTAAAATCAGCCAAGCTAAATTTAAGGAAAAAAATGAAAGACAATCTACTTGAATTAACCCAAGATATCGCATCTGTTGATATCGAAGAGTCTATAAAAACTAGCTATCTTGACTACTCCATGAGCGTCATCGTCGGACGTGCTTTGCCTGATGCTAGAGACGGATTAAAGCCAGTTCACAGAAGAATTTTATACGCTATGGATAACCTCGGCGTTGGCAGCAGAAGTGCCTATATGAAGTCAGCTCGTATCGTCGGTGAAGTCATCGGTAAGTACCACCCACACGGCGACACAGCGGTTTATGACGCACTTGTTCGTATGGCTCAGAAATTTTCTATGCGTTATCCAGTCGTTGATGGACAAGGAAACTTTGGCTCGATTGATGGCGACAGTGCGGCTGCGATGCGTTATACCGAAGCTAGAATGACCATGCTTACTGAAGAGCTTTTAAAAGATATTGACAAAGACACGGTTGATTTTGTACCAAACTATGACGATAGAGAGGTCGAGCCAGATGTACTTCCAAGCCGTGTGCCAAATTTATTATTAAACGGATCAAGCGGTATCGCGGTTGGTATGGCGACAAATATCCCACCACACAGCCTTGATGAGCTAATAGACGGTCTTTTGCTACTTCTTGAAAACAAAGAGGCGACACTTGAAGAGGTGATGGAATTTATAAAAGGTCCAGACTTCCCAACTGGCGGTATCATCTTTGGTAAAAAAGGCATCATAGAAGCCTACCGCACAGGTCGTGGCAGGGTCAAACTAAGAGCCAAAACTCATATAGAAAAAAAGCCAAACAAAGACGTCATCGTTATCGACGAGCTACCATATCAAACAAACAAAGCAAGGCTTATCGAGCAGATCGCTGAGCTTGTAAAAGATAAGCAGATAGATGGCATCAGCGAGGTTAGAGATGAGTCTGACAAAGACGGCATCCGCGTAGTCATCGAGCTAAAACGCGACGCTATGAGCGATATCGTGCTAAACAACCTATTTAAATCAACTACAATGGAAAGCACTTTTGGTGTTATTATGCTTGCTATTAATAACAAAGAGCCAAAAGTATTTAACCTTATCGAACTACTTAAGCTATTTCTAAATCACAGAAAAACGGTCATCATTAGAAGAACGATATTTGAGCTTGAAAAAGCGCGCGCAAGAGCCCATATTTTAGAGGGTCTAAAGATCGCACTTGATAATATCGACGAGGTGATAGAGCTTATTAGAAATAGTGCTGATACAGCGGTTGCTAGAGAAGGCTTGATGAGTAAATTTAACCTCTCAGAGCTTCAAGCAAACGCTATCCTTGATATGCGTCTAAGCAAGCTTACAGGCCTAGAGAGAGAAAAACTAGAGGCTGAGCTAGCCGAGCTTATGGCTGAGATCGCAAGACTTGATGAAATTTTAAAGAGTGAGACATTGCTTGAAAATTTGATCAAAGAAGAGCTTCTTGAGATCAAAAATAAATTTAAAGTACCAAGAGTGACCGAGATTGTTGATGACTACGATGACATCGATATCGAAGATCTCATACCAAATGAAAATATGGTCGTAACCATAACTCATCGCGGCTACATCAAGCGTGTGCCAAGCAAGCAGTACGAGAAGCAAAAACGCGGTGGCAAGGGCAAAGTAGCGGTCACTACATACGATGATGATTTTATAGAGAGTTTCTTTACTTCAAATACCCACGATACGCTTATGTTTGTGACTGACCGCGGACAGCTATACTGGCTAAAAGTCTATAAGATCCCAGAGGGAAGCCGCACAGCAAAGGGCAAAGCGGTTGTAAATTTGATCCAGTTGCAGCCTGATGAGAAGATCAAAGCGATCATCCCAACGACTGACTTTGACGAGAGTAAATCTCTAGCATTCTTTACTAAAAACGGCATCGTAAAACGCACAAATTTAAGCGAATTTAAAAACATTCGCTCAGTTGGCGTAAGAGCGATAAGCCTTGATGAGAACGACGAGCTAGTAACTGCGCTCATCGCTCAAACATACGATGATATGCCAGTCACTGACCCAGAAAATGAGCTAAGCGTAGAGACAGAGGTGCTTGAAGTTGAAGAGCTTCAAAACGAGATCGATGAAGATAGTGTAAATGCCGAAGAGGACGCAAACTCAGGCGATGAGACAATGCTATTTGTCGTTACTAAAAAGGGCATGTGCCTTAAATTTAAGATCAGCAAGGTTCGCCAAATGGGAAGAACTGCACGCGGCGTAACTGGCATTAAATTTAAAGAGCCAGGCGACGAGGTTGTAGGCGCAGCAGTCATCGAAAGTAACGATCAAGAAATTTTAAGCATATCTCAAAAAGGTATCGGCAAGCGCACAACTGCTGATGAGTACCGCTTGACAAATCGCGGCGGCAAAGGTGTCATCTGCATGAAGCTAACAAGCAGAACAGGCGATCTAGTGGGCGTTGTGATGGTTGATGAAGAGCAAGACCTGATGACTCTAACATCAAGCGGCAAGATGATAAGAGTTGATATGCAAAGCATCCGCAAAGCAGGACGTAACACAAGCGGCGTGATTGTCGTAAATGTAGATGGCGATGATGTCGTAAGTATCGCAAGATGCCCTAAGGCAGATGATGGCGAAGATGAGGATGAAGCACCAAGCGAAGATATGGGGCTTTTGGAATAAATTTTGCTATTAAATTTTAAATAAAAGCATAAAAAAGGTTGTTTATGAAGGTTAAAATTTTATCTTTTGCTTTGATGGTAGCTTTATTTGGCGGCTGCTCATTTAACGGCTTTATGGGCGAGCCAACTAGCACATCAAACCGCAATGTAGTCATCCAAAAGGTCGATAAAGACGATCTTAGAGAGGTGATGAAAAAAGAGAAGATGATATATGATAGTGCTCCAAGAGAGACCACTTTTAGAGCCACAGGTGAGGGCATAGCTCCGCTAAATTCGCTCTCATACGCTCAGTCAGTCACTCTTGCAAAAAGAGCGGCGATGGCTGATGCTTATTCGCAGCTTGCTGGCAAGCTTTATGGCGTAAAGATCAACGCTGAAGACACCGTAAGAGACGCGATGCTAAATGATTCATCTATCACTTCAAAGGTTCAAGGTCTTGTCAAAAACGCAAGGATCGTGAATGAAAATTTCAAAGATGGGCTTTATAAGGTAAATATGGAGCTTAAGATAGACGAAGATAAGTGGCGAGAAGTCTTTTCTTACTAACGATACTTTTAAATTTCGCCTTTTGCCTGGAGGAGTTTATCTTCTGGGCGAAGGTCGATACGACAAATCATATCATTGCGCATGAGGAAATTTCTTTTTCAAAGGCGATGACTTTAACACCCAATCCAAAACCAAAATTTCTTTGTCAGATAGACGCTTTTAAAGATGAAAATACCACAACTCTTGGCTTTTTAAATTTACACAAAGATGAAATTTTTGACTGCTTTGCCTTAAAAAAAGTGATGATAAAAAATGAGCTTAATGTCAAAAATGCACAGGTCACAAACGCTTCAAATTTGAAAATTTTGCCAGTTAGATTTATGGTGGAATTTAAGCCAAAATCCGCTATCATCGGCACACTTCAATAAAAAAGAGATCAAATGAATATCGTCATAGTAGAAGATGACATCAATATGCGAAAGTCGCTTGAGATCGCACTTGGCGAGTATGAAGAGCTAAACATCAAGAGTTACAAGAGCGCAGTTGAAGCTCTAAAAAAGCTAAGCGACGACACTGATCTAATCATCACCGACATAAACATGCCAAAGATGGACGGACTTGAGTTCATTAAAGAGTTAAACGGTAAATTTGACGTCATCATAATGACTGGTAACGCGACACTTAACAAGGCGATTGAGAGCGTTAGGCTTGGCGTGAAGGACTTTTTAACAAAGCCATTTGACGTCTCAACGCTATATGAAGCGATAAAAAGGGTAGAGGCGCTAAAACAAAAAACCCCAAAAAGCATAAAAAAAGTTGAAACTAAAAGCGAAAATAACGGCTTTTTAGCCACTTCAAAAGCACTTGAAGCGATGCTAAATATCGCGCTAAAAGCTGCAAGAACAGACGCTTCAATAATGCTTATTGGAGAAAGCGGCGTTGGCAAAGAGGTCTTTGCTAAATTTATCCACGCAAACTCACCAAGAAAAGATGCGGCATTTATCGCTCTAAATATGGCTGCGATACCTGAAAATTTGATAGAAAGTGAGCTTTTTGGCTTTGAAAAAGGCGCCTTTACAGACGCAGCCACTACCAAAAAAGGGCAGTTTGAGCTGGCAAATGGCGGAACGCTATTTTTAGATGAGATCGGCGAGATGCCTATAAATTTACAGCCAAAATTGCTTCGTGCCTTACAAGAGCGCGAGATAACAAGGCTTGGCGCTACAAAGAGTGAAAAGATAGACGTTCGCATCATCTGCGCTACAAATGCAAATTTAGAGCTTGCTATGAAAGAGGGTAGGTTTAGAGAGGACCTTTTCTACCGCCTAAACACGATCCCGCTTTTCATCCCACCACTTCGCGAGCGAAAGGATGAAATTTTACCTATCGCGCAGGATGCTTTGGAAAAATGTTGCAAAGAGTATGGCTTTGAGGCTAAAAATTTCTCAAAAGCGGCAAAAGAGGAGCTTTTGAGCTATGACTATCCAGGCAACATAAGAGAGCTCATTTCAGTCGTGCAGCGTGCAGCGATACTAAGCGAGGGTGATGAAATTTTGCCAAATGATCTATTTTTACAAGCCAGAAGCAAAAAATAGCCATAAATTTAAGTAAAATTACGAAAATTAAAAAAAGATAAGGAGAGCAGATGAGAAAATTTAACGTAGCAGTCGTTGGCGCTACTGGAGCGGTCGGCGAAGAGCTTTTTAGAGTGATGGAGGAGGTTGAGTTTCCAGTTGGAGAGCTTTTGCCGCTTGCTAGCGCAAAAAGCGCTGGCAGTGAGATCGAATTTAATGGCAAATATTACAAGGTAAAAGAGCTAACCGAAAAGGTTTTTAGCGAGCACGAGATCGATATCGCATTTTTTAGTGCTGGTGGCTCAGTCTCAGAGAAATTTGCCAAATTTGCAGCTGATAGTGGCGCAGTAGTTATCGATAACACCAGCCATTTTAGGATGGATAAAGACATCCCCCTTGTTGTGCCAGAGTGTAATCCAAGTGATATAGCTATGTGGAAAAATCGCGGTATCATCGCAAATCCAAACTGCTCAACCATCCAAATGGTGCAAATTTTAAAACCACTAAACGACGCTTTTAGTATCAACAGAGTTGATGTCTCTACTTACCAAGCAGCAAGCGGTGCTGGCAAAGAGGGCATGGAAGAGCTTGTCATTCAGATGCAAAAGTTTTTTGAATTTAAGCTTGATGAGTGCGAGCCAAAGGTATTTGCGCACCGCCTAGCACTAAATGTGATCCCTCACATCGACGTCTTTTTGGACAATGACTACACAAAAGAAGAGATGAAAATGGTCAATGAGACGCAAAAAATTCTTCACAAAGATATAGAAGTTAGCGCTACCTGTGTGCGCGTACCAGTACTTAGAAGTCACTCAGAGGCTATCACTATCCACTTTGATAAGGATGTAAGTGCGGATGCAGCAAGAGAAATTTTAAGCAAAGCTCCAAGCGTCGTTGTAGTCGATAATCCAGCAAATAAAGAGTATCCGATGCCTATCATTTCAAGCGATACAAATGAGACTTATGTCGGTAGGATCAGAGTCGATAATTACAGACCTAGTGTGCTTCACCTTTGGTGCAGTGCCGATCAGATCCGCGTAGGGGCTGCTACAAATGCTGTCAGGATCGCACAAAAGTGGATCGCGATGCAAGAGTAAATAAAAAGGATTTTTATTGCGTAAGATATTTGAAAAAATTTTGCTTGCAAGCAACAGCTTTACACTTTTTCCAGTAATTTTTGGACTTTTAGGTGCGATCGTACTTTTTATCATCGCAAGTTACGACGTCGGCAAAGTACTTTTAGAGGTTTATAAATATTTTTTTGCCGCAGATTTTCACGTTGAAAATTTTCACTCAGAAGTCGTTGGCGAGATCGTTGGAGCGATCGATCTATACTTGATGGCGCTTGTTCTTTATATATTTAGCTTCGGAATTTACGAGCTTTTCATCTCAGAGATCACACAGCTAAAGCAGTCAAAGCAGAGCAAAGTCTTAGAGGTTCACTCTCTTGATGAGCTAAAAGATAAGCTTGGCAAAGTGATCGTCATGGTCTTAATCGTAAATTTCTTCCAAAGGGTGCTTCACGCAAACTTTACAACACCGCTTGAGATGGCCTATCTTGCGGCTTCTATCCTAGCACTTTGCCTTGGACTTTACTTCCTTCACAAGGGAGATCACTAAAATTTTAAGCGTTTTTACGCTTAAAATTTCTCCTACATCTTTTCTTTAGCTATTTTTGGATAATATCCATTTAAAAATTTAAAGGAAATTTGATGATTTTCATAGACGCTTGCCTTAAAAAACCTACCCCTTATACGCCTGTTTGGATGATGCGCCAAGCCGGTAGATATCTACCAGAGTATATGCGAGTACGCGCGCAAGCAGGGGATTTTTTATTTCTTTGCAAGGACTACAAAAAGGCTAGCGAAGTCACGCTTCAACCAGTTGAAATTCTAGGCGTTGATGCGGCGATTTTATTTAGCGACATTCTCGTTGTGCCTCTTGAAATGGGTATGGATCTACGTTTTGAAAAGGGTGAAGGGCCAGTTTTTACAGATCCTTTGCGTGATAAAGCCGCACTTGACGCACTAAGTATCGAAAAATCGACTAAAAATTTAGCATACGTCTATGACACGATCAAGCTTACAAGAGAAAATTTAGCCAAAGATAAGGCGCTCATTGGCTTTTGCGGCGCACCTTGGACGATAGCTACATATATGATCGAGGGTGGTGGCAGTAAAACTTATGCGATCTGCAAAAAAATGCTCTATCAAAATCCAGAATTTTTACATCAAATTTTAGAAAAAGTGACGCAAGCACTCATCCTTTACGTCAAAGAGCAGATAAGAGCAGGCGTAAATGCGGTGCAAATTTTTGACAGCTGGGCGGCTGCGCTTGAAGAGCAGGCTTATTTTGAGTTTGGATTTAACTACATTAATAAAATAGTTGATAGCGTTAAGGCTGAATTTCCAGAAATTCCAGTCATCGTTTTTCCAAAAGGAATAAGTGGCTATCTGGATAAAATTTCAGGAAAATTTGACGTTTTTGGCGTTGATTGGAGCACGCCGATCGAGCTAGCAAAAGAAAAACTTAGCTCAAGATATGTCCTTCAAGGCAATATGGAGCCAACAAGGCTTTATAGCAAAAAGGCGATAGATGAAGGCGTGGATAAAATTTTAAGCACTATGAAAGACGTGCCTCATATTTTCAATCTTGGTCATGGAATTTTGCCTGATGTGCCAGTTGAGAATGCAAAATATTTTATAAAACAGGTACAGACAAAAAGTGCAAGGTAATAAGCCTTGCATCGTCTTTGGACCGATAAATTCTCGCCGTTTTGGCATGAGCCTTGGCATCGATCTAAGCCCTAATCAAAAATCATGTAATTTTGACTGTGTTTATTGCGAGCTAAGTGGCGCAAAAACAGTCAATGCGATAGAAAATCCGCCAAGTGTTGACGAGATCATAAGCGATCTAAAAGAAGCTTTAAAAGCTTATCAAAATATCGACGTCATCACGCTTACAGCAAATGGCGAACCAACTCTTTACCCACACTTAAAAGAGCTGATAGTAAAAGTAAATGAGCTAAAAGGTAGCGCAAAAACACTTATTTTGAGTAATGGCTCAGGCGTGTGTGATCCAAAAATTTGTGAAGCGCTACATGGGCTTGATATAGTGAAATTTAGCCTGGATAGTGCAGTACAAAGTACTTTTAAAAAGATAGACCGCAACAAAAGCGGCATAGAAGTTAGCGAGCTCATAAAAGCGATGGCTAAATTTCGTAAGGAATTTACTGGCAAGCTTGTGCTTGAAATTTTGGTTGTGACTGGATTTAACGACAAAGAAGAGGAATTTATAGCTCTAAATGCAGCGATAAATGAGATAGCTCCGCACCGAGTGGATATTGGCACGATAGATCGCCCACCAGCTTATAATGTAAAGGGTGTAGACGCCAAAAAACTAGAGGAGCTAGCCAAGCAGATAAGTGGCGTACCGGTTAATATAGCTAAAGCTCACAAAATAGAGCAAAAGTATAACTTTAGTGAGGAAGAAATTTTAGAAATGCTAAGGCGTCGTCCGCAAACTATCGCAAATGTTGAAGAAAATTTCTCAGAACACTCAAGGCAAATTCTAAACAAGCTCTTGCAACAAGATGTGGTTTATCTAGCCGATGTTGCTGGAGTAAAATTTTACAAACTAAGAGCATAAATGAAAAGAATCCTTACAATACAAGATATCTCGTGCGTTGGCAAATGTTCCCTTACTGTTGCACTTCCGATAATTAGCGCTCAAGGCATCGAAGCATGTATATTGCCTACTGCGTTACTTTCGACTCATACTGGCTTTAAAAATTTCACTTTTCGTGATCTAACTGATGAATTTGACGAGATAACACAGGTTTGGCACAAAGAAAATATCGCATTTGATGGAATTTATACCGGATTTTTAGGTAGCTTTAGCCAGCTTGAGCTGATAGAGAAAATTTTTAATGAGTTTAATGACTCTGCTCCACTAATACTTGTAGACCCTTGTATGGGCGACAATGGCAAGCTCTATCACGGATTTGATGAAAAATTTGTTATGAAAATGCGCGAACTTTGCACAAAGGCTCACGTCATCACGCCAAATATAACTGAAGCAAGCTTTATGTGCGGGATGCCGTTTTTAGGCAGTGACTATACGCAAGATTATATTTTAGAGTTGCTTGAAGGTTTGGCTAGCTTTGGAGCTAGAAAGATCGTGCTAAAGGGCATTAGATACAAACAAAATGAATGTGGCATCATAGCTTACGACGCAAAGACAAAAGAGAAGGTAGAGTATTTTCACGAATTTTTGCCATTTCACACGAGTGGGACTGGAGATATATTTGCTTCTGTGCTTTTTGGTTCACTCATAAATGGCGAAAGCATGCAAAATTCTATCAAAAAGGCAGCAAATTTTGTGCTTAGTAGCATTAAAGTCACGCTAAAAGATAAGAGTCGTGCATGGTATGGTGTGCAGTTTGAAAAGGTGCTTGGCACTCTTGCAAAATAGGCGGGCAAACTACTTATTTAAAATTTTTAATAACACAACGATATGGCAAAGATTTATATCTTTGCTAGCTGTTAGAAGTGCTATATCGCCATGCTCTTTTTCTAGTTTTTTTAGCATTTTAAAGCAAGATTGCGCTGTTTCATTATCAAGCTCAAGCTCAAATTCCTCACAAAACTCATCAAATCTAGCTTCTCTATCTTCATGAAACCACTCTCTTAAAGTAGTGCTTGGTGTGATATCTTTTAACCAAAGGAAATTTGAAAATATCTCTTTTCTTATGCCTCTTGGATAGAGTCTATCAACAAAAGCCGCCTTCATATCCAAACTATCATCTTTGATAAAATCATAAATTCTATAAGCTTTAAACATGTTGTGATTGTAATCCTATAATGTTTATAAATAAAAAAATATTCTTAGTTATCTTATATTTTTTATACTTGTTTAAAATTTAAGGTTTGTAAAATCAAAGCTCAAATTTTTGATTGTGGCGATAAGAATTAAACTAGGGCTAGAAAAAGTCCTAAAAAGAATAAATTTAAATTAAAGCTCGTTTCGATAAAATCACAACATAAAAATTACTAAAAGGGTTATCATTATGAGAGGCTATAAAATTTTCTCAGGAACGGCTAATATTGAGCTTTCAAAGAAAATTTCGCAATATCTTTCACTTCCTCTTAGCGAGGCAAGTATAAAAAGATTTAGCGATGGAGAGATCAGCGTGCAAATCGGCGAGAGCGTGCGCGGAAAAGATGTTTTTGTCATTCAGCCAACATGTGCACCGACAAATACAAATTTAATGGAGCTACTTATTTTAACTGACGCTTTAAGACGTAGCAGTGCAAGCTCTATAACAGCGATTGTGCCGTATTTTGGCTACGCTAGACAAGATAGAAAAGCAGCTCCTAGAGTGCCGATCACTGCAAAACTAGTGGCAAACATGATGCAAACAGCAGGTATCGATAGAGTCGTCACTATGGATCTTCACGCAGGACAAATTCAAGGATTTTTTGATATTCCGGTTGATAACCTTTATGGAAGTATCATTTTTAATGACTACGTAAGAGCTAAAAATTTACCAAATCCAATCGTTGCAAGCCCTGATGTAGGCGGCGTTGCTCGTGCTAGAGCCTTAGCTAAAAATCTAAATCTTGACATGGTTATCGTAGATAAGCGCCGCGAAAAAGCAAACGAGAGCGAAGTGATGAATATAATCGGCGACGTAAATGGCAAAGATGTGATTTTAGTTGATGATATGATCGATACAGCTGGCACGATCGTAAAAGCAGCTGAAATTTTTAAAGAGCGTGGTGCAACTAGTGTTATGGCATTTTGTACGCATCCAGTCCTTAGTGGACCAGCTTATGATAGGCTAAGACTAGGCTTTTTAGATGAGCTAGTTGTTACTGATACGATACCTTTAGCAGAGGAGCTTCCTTGTATAAAAGTGTTAAGTGCAGCTTCTTTATTTGGCGAAGTGATACGCCGTGTATATCACAATGAAAGCGTAAATAGCTTATTTTAATTAATCTTGGCTTTTGCTTTGAGTGTTTCAGGCAAAAGCCAAAACTTCTTTATCTATTGTTTTTAGAACTACTTGATTAAAATTTTAACTCTGATAGATCAAAATTTGTAGCAAAAAGATAGCCTCTATTTATAGCTGGAATTTTAAAAATTCTAGCCTTCTCTTTAAAAATTTTTGGCATTACGGCTTTGTAAAATGGCGTCACTAGGATGCGCTCGCCAGCGTAGCCAATAGCGATCTTGCCACTTAGAACCACGTTTGTTTGCTTATTTAAATTTTTATCTAGTTCATCTTTTTGAGCTTTGCTTAGGAGCACGTTTAGCTCTTTTGCCGCCATATCAACGCCTCGTATCGCATTACTATCATTTTTTATGATAAAAATTTCATCACTTATTTTTGTGATATTTGGCATTAAAATTTGTCTATCGGCTTCTAAAAACTCAAAGCTCTTTTGCACGCCACTAAAATATCTATCCAAAAATGGCTCACTAAAATTTAGCCTCATGAAGCTTCTTTTAAACTCGCCTTTTAAATTTGTATCATCGATAAAATAGTGTAAATTTCTCTCGTCAAGATAGTTTTGAAGCTCTTTTTTGCGTAAATTTAAAAGCGGTCTAACTAGCCAAAAGTGCTTTCTCTTTTCAAGCTCGCTCATGCCAAAGAGCTCTTTTAGTCCAGCACCCTTACTAAGCTGCATCAAAAACCACTCAAATTTATCGTCAAACTGATGCGCTAGGATCAAATTTTTATAGCCAAATTTTTGACAAATCTCACCAAAAAACTCATATCTTGCCTCGCGCGCGTTTTTTTCAAAATTTGACTTATCTAAAAAAACGCTTTTAGTATAAATTCTTTTACCAAATTTATCTGCGAGCTCTTTTGCACTTTTTATCTCGCTTTTACTTTGCTCTCGCACATTGTAATCAACCATCGCTAGATCAAATTTGATCCCAGCATCTTCTAAAATGTAAAAAAGTGCGGTGCTGTCTATGCCGTGCGAGAAGGCTAGTAGGTTTGCACCTGAGTTTAGCTTTTCTCGCACATTTTGGCTTATCATTTTGCTTTTTTGATGATTTTAGCGATTAGTTTTTGATCGACCACGTCAGAGACCTCACAAAGATAGAGTGAGCCGATCTCAAGCTCTTTTACATCGCTTTCGTTTATTAAAATTTCGCCGTCTATATCTTTATCCCAGATATCTTTTTTGGCTGCGTAAAACATCTCCCCCTCACTACTTTCGCCCTCAAGAGAAGCATAAATTTGCTTGCCAATCTCTTTTTGCAAGCTCTCATTTATCGATTTTTTAGTGATTTTTTCTATCTTATTTAGTCTTTTTGAGATGATCTTGGCTGGGATTTGCTCCATTTCAAAAGAGGCAGTATCTTCTTCTTTCGAGTAGGCAAAGGCTGAAATTCTATCAAATTTAAACTCTTCTAAAAATTTGCAAAGTTCCTCAAAATCCTCCTCGCTCTCTCCTGGATGACCCACGATGACACCAGTTCGTAAGAATGAATTCTCGGCATTTCTCATTAAATTTAAAAGCTCTTTGATTTTTTTAGCGCCACTTCCACGCTTCATTATCTTTAGCATGTCTTCGCTGATGTGTTGGATCGGCATGTCAAAGTAGTTGTGAAAGGCAGGCGAGGCGACGATACGTTCAATTAGCTCCTTGCTGGTCGTGCTTGGATAGAGATAAAGTATCCTAGCGCTTCTTATGCCCTTTATCTTTTCTATCTCGTCTATTAAATTTATAAGCCCGTCGCTAACGCTGTGATCGCGCATATATGAGCTTGAGTCTTGAGATAAAAAGCTAAAGTCGTAGTAGCCTTTTTTGACTAGATTTTTGACCTCGTTTACGATGTTTTCAAGCGAGCGTGATTTTAGTTTGCCTTTAAAAGTTGGAATGGCACAAAAACTACATTTTTGGTTACAGCCCTCTGAAATTTTGATGTAGGCGTGGTAGTTTGAGCCAGTTATCACACGCTCTTCATTTGCTTGCAGATAAGTTTGCGGGCTAAATAAATTTTGCTTTTTCAAGATGATCTCATCGATCTTGTCATAGTCAGCCACGCCGGTAAAGAGATCAACCTCTGGTAGCTCTTTCATAAGCTCATCTTTATATCGCTGCATAAGACAGCCAGTTACTACTAGCAAAGAGCCATTTTTACGAGCTTCGTGCATCTCAAGTATGGTTTGTATGCTCTCTTCTTTGGCGGATTTGATAAAGCCACAGGTATTTACGATGATGACGTCAGCGTCGCTGATATCGTCTGTGATATCGTAGTTTTGCAGTCTACCAAGCATTATTTCTGAATCAACTAAATTTTTGTTACAGCCAAGTGAAATTAAGTGAAGTTTTGGCATTTTTATATCCAGATGTTATCTATTAGTCTAGTTTTGCCGACATAAGCTGCTACTAAAATGATGGTATTATTTTTTTCTATTTTGGAAATTTCATTTAAATTTCTGTCCGTAATGGCGACATAATCAACCTTTAACGGCTCTAGCACTTCAAGCATCTTTGTTTTGATCTCACTTGCGTCCTCTTCGCCATTTTGGATCAAATTTTGTGCTTTATTTAGCGATCTTGAAAGTCTTAGAGCATTACATTTATCTTCGTCACAGATATAGACGTTTCTACTTGAAAGCGCTAAGCCGTCTGGCTCTCTAACGATATCGCAAGCCACTAGGCTGGTATTAAGAAAAAATGTATTTATCATGTTTTGCACGATGATTAGTTGTTGCGTATCTTTTTTGCCCATATAGACGCTATTTGCACGAGTTAGTCGAAATAGCTTATTTAGCACTCTTAAGACGCCATCAAAGTGGCCTGGCCTAGTTTTGCCCTCTAAGATAGCTGAAAATTTCTTTGGAGCTACGATTAGAGGCTCATCTTCAAAGTAAAGCTCATTAGCATCTGGGATAAAAATAGTACTAACGCCATTTTGCTCGCAAATTTTAATGTCGTTTTGCTCGTTTCTTGGGTATTTATCTAGATCTTCGCCTGGTAAAAATTGAGTTGGATTAACGAATGTTGAGACGATACTTATCTCATTTTCGCTCACGCATTTTTTGATAAGACTAACATGTCCGTCATGAAGTGCGCCCATGGTTGGCACAAAACCGATCTTTGCGCTTGTGCTAGAGACGAAATTTTGAAGTTCTTTTATAGTTCTTATGATTTGCATTTTGACTCTTTTTGTTTGAAATTTTAACTTGGCATTGTAACAAAAAAGGATTAAAAGGGCGTAAATTTAAAAATGTAAGCAACTTTTGGCTAAAATCGGCAAAAATTTTTGGAGAAAAACTTGGATAGTTACGAATACAACGAGCTTTTAAAGAAGCTACAAACAAAAGTTGAAAACATAGGCTCTATCGTAAAGCCTGAAGAGATCAAGGCTAGACTAAAAGAGATCGAGGCTACTGAGCAAGATCCTGATTTTTGGCAAGATATCGCAAGAGCTGGGGCGCTAAATAAAGAAAAGACAAAAATTTCAAATATGCTTGCAAAATTTAACGACGCTAATCAGGCAGTAAGTGATGCAAAGGAGCTTTTTGAGCTAGCAAATTCTGAAAATGACGAAGAGACTATAAATTCTCTTTTTGATGACGCTAAAAATTTAGATGAAAAGATAGTAAATCTTGAAATTTCTATGCTTTTAAGTGGCGAAGATGATGGCAAAAACGCGATCGTATCGATCCATCCTGGAGCTGGCGGCACTGAGAGTAACGACTGGGCTAGCATGCTTTATAGGATGTATCTTAGATTTTGCGAGCGCGAGGGCTTTAAGGTCGAGACTCTTGACTTTCAAGAGGGCGATGAGGCTGGGCTAAAGGACGTGAGCTTTATAGTAAAAGGTGAAAACGCTTATGGCTACTTCAAAGCAGAAAATGGCATCCACAGGCTCGTTCGCACAAGTCCATTTGATAGTGCAGGGCGCCGTCATACGAGCTTTTCAAGTGTCATGGTAAGCCCTGAAATAGATGATGACATAGAGATCGAGATCGAAGAGAAAGATCTAAAGATAGACACTTATAGAGCCAGTGGTGCAGGCGGTCAGCACGTAAATAAAACTGAATCAGCCATCCGCATCACGCATATACCAACTGGCATCGTCGTGCAGTGCCAAAACGACCGCAGTCAGCACAAAAACAGAGCTACAGCGATGAAAATGCTAAAGTCTCGTCTTTACGAGCTTGAGCTGATGAAACAACAAGAAGCTAGTAACAGCGTAGAAAAAAGCGAAATCGGCTGGGGTCATCAGATAAGATCATACGTACTTTTCCCGTATCAGCAGGTAAAAGATAACCGCAGTGGCGAGGCATACTCACAAACTGACGCGATACTTGATGGGGATATCAAAAAGATGATAGAAGGCGTTTTGATCGCTCAAAAGGCTGAGGCGTAATAAATTTATAAAAAGAGATGAGAGCTAAAATTTCATCTCTTTTAGCTTTGTGCAAGCTTCTTCTTTACCTTTAAAGCAAGCTTCATCAAGATAAATTCTCGCTTTTTTATAGTCATTTTTGCCCAGATAGATAAGCCCCAGATCGTAGCTGGCCTCGCTTGAGCCAAGGCTTGTGGCTTTTTCGTAAAAATATATTGCTTTTTCTAAATTTTTATTGACCCCAAGGCCGTACTCGTAGATATATCCAGCACTTCTTAGTCCGTCTATATTGCCGTATCTGCCAGCTGTTTCAAACCAAAAAAGTGCTCTTAAGATATCTTTGCTAAAGCCTTTGCCATCACGAAAACAAATGCCAGTTTGCTGCATGGCTAGAACATTTCCATCTTTTGCATAATCATAAAATCTTTTACAAGCCTTTGGATAGTTGCCTTCATTGTATAGATAGATGGCGTCTGCTATTTGCTCGACCTCTGGATCAAGTGGTGGCTCACTAAGGCCAAAATTTTGTGAAATTTGATCTAACGAACATCCCCAAAATAGCAAAACACTAAACACAAAAATGATAAATTTTTTCATATTTGTCCTTGAAAATTTAGGCGATTTTATCCAATTTTATCTTATAATGCCCGCAAATTTTAAGCAAAAGGAACGATATGGATCATAATGCACTTTTAATCCAGCTTGGCTATAACGTCAATGAAACGACCACTGCTCAAATGTGTAGAATTTTAAACAATACTGATGGTCTTTTGCCAAAGAGCATAATTGAACTAAACGATCATTTAAAGCCACACCTTTGTTTTGTGGCGATGAGTGGAAGTGAAGATAGACTAAAGATAAAAAATGTAGCTACCGTTAATGAAATAAAAGAGCGAGTTGATGAGATTATAAAAAACTGGGCTAATAAATATAAAATGGAGCTAAAAAAGATAAATGAAACAACTTACTATGTAATGGGAAAGATAAGGGACTGAAAATGAAATATGATATTGTAATTATTGGTTTTGGAAAGGCTGGCAAAACGCTAGCGGTTAAGGCTGCTGCACTTGGCAAAAAAGTGGCTCTTGTAGAGAGATCGCCAAAGATGTATGGAGGCACTTGCATAAATGTTGGCTGCATACCAACCAAGCGTCTAATAACAGCCGCTAAAGAGGCAAAATTTGTAAATAATAGTGTTGAAAGCGAATATTACACACTTAGTGTGGAAAATAAGAATAAGCTAATCTCAGCTTTGAATGCTAAAAACTATGCAATGCTAAATGATAAAGAAAATATAGATGTGATCGATGGTGTTGGCTCATTTGCTAGTGAAAATAGTCTCCTTGTAACAACGCCAAGTGGTGAGAAAAAGATAATAGAGGGCGATTTTATCATCATCAATAGTGGCTCAAAAGAGGCAGATACTCCTTTTGAGGTTGTAAACTCAAATATATTTTCAAGCCAAACTTTGCTTGATCTAAAAAATTTACCAAAGCATTTTGTCATTATCGGTAGTGGTTTTATCGGCATAGAGTTTGCATCAATGTTTGCAAATTTTGGCTCAAAAGTGACTATCGTAGGACGTTCAAAACTACTTAAAAACGAAGAAGATGATATAGCTAATAGCGTAAAAGAGGCTCTTAGAGTCCAAGGCGTTGAAATTTTAGAGGGTTGCGAGATAGAGTGCATTAAAGAAAATGTATTAAATTTCAAGCAAAATGGCGAGCAAAGATGCCTTAGAGCCGATGCATTTTTGATCGCACTCGGCAGAGTAGCAAATGTGGATGATTTAAATTTAAAAGCTGCTGGAGTTGAGCTAAATGAAAAAGGCTTTATAAAGACAAATGAAAACCTTCAAACAAATGTGCCAAATATCTATGCGGTAGGCGACGTGCGTGGCGGAGAGCTTTTTACTTATACGAGCTTAGATGATTTTAGGATAGTTTATTCACAAATTTTTGGTGATAAAAAGAGAAATACCAAAAATAGAAGTATTCATGCAAATGTGCTATTTACCGACACTCCACTAGCAAGAGTAGGAGTGAATGCAAAAGAAGCTAGTAAGCTTGGGTTAAATTTCAAAGAGCTAAAGCTTAGCATGGCGGCAGTGCCAGGTGCAAAAGTACTAAATCACGATGTAGGTATGTTAAAAGCTATCGTTGATGCACAAAGCGGCGAAATTTTAGGTGCTAGCTTTCACTGCATCTATGCAAATGAGCTGATAAATGAAATTGCAATTGCGATGAATTTAAAAGCAAACGCAAATTGCTTTAAAAATCAAATTTTCACTCACCCAAGTATCAGTGAAGCACTAAATGACTTATTTGGACAATTTTAAAAGGAAAAGAATGAAAAAATATTTATTGCTTTTATCGGCTTTATTTTTCACTGGCTGCTTAAATGTGATTGGTGTAGGACAAAAACAAGATGATTCGTGGCAGCAACCAAAGGATGAAAAAATAGTGCAAAATAAAGAGCAAATTTCAAGAAATGCAATCGAAATTTTAATACCAAAATGCGAAGAAGGCGATGCGGAAGCTTGCAATGATTTGGGTGTAAATTACGAGCTTTTAAAAGAATATGAAAATGCTTTAACAAATTATCAAAAAGCTTGCGATGCTAAGGTACAAGTCGGTTGTGCAAATTTGGGCACTCTTTATGAGCTTGGACTCGGAGTTAAAAAAAATCCAAAAAAAGCAATTTCAATTTATAAAGAAAGTTGCAATGGCGGAGGCATGCAAGCTTGCTATCATTTAGGCAATGCTTACAGAAAAGGTGAGATCGTTAAGCGAGATTATTACTTAGCAATGCAAGCTTATACGAATGCATGCAATGCTGGCGACTTACCAAGTTGTGCTAATATCGGTGCGATGTATGAGCTTGGTCTTGGTGTCAATAAAGATGAAAAAAGGGCTTATGGAATTTATAAAGTCGCTTGCTTTCGTGGGCTAAGCAAGGCATGCCCACAAATGAAAAGACTAGGCACAAAGCTGGGAATGTAAGTGAAAAAGGTCTTAAATTTTGGTCTTATTTTGGCTATGGGCTTTATGCTTAGTGGTTGCTGGTCGTGGCAAAAGATGGTAAGCTTTGGCTTTTGGCAAAGTGATGAAGAGGCTAGGACAGAGCGTCTTGAGCTTGAAAAAGAGAAGATGATGCAAAACTGCGATAGTGGAAATAGTATCGACTGCAACAACCTAGCTGTAAATTTTAGCAACGAAAAAGACTTCGTAAAGGCAAAAGGCTACTATGAAAAGGCTTGCAATGCTGGGCTTGCTACAGCTTGCTCAAATTTGGGTCAAATTTATGAGCAAGGGCTTGTTGATGAGCAAAAAGATATCCAAAAGGCTCTAAAGCTTTATAAATTAGCTTGCGATAGCGGCGATGGCGTTGGCTGCTATAACGAGGCTATGGGGCTAAAGTCTTACATCGAAAGCGAAAATTTAAAAACTCATAAGATAGATAGAAACAAGGCTGAGGCTAGAGTGATAAGGCTTTTGGCAAAGAGCTGCGAGCTTGAGTATGCTCAGTCGTGCTTTTTACTTGCAAAGCTAAGCGGAGATGAAACAAAGGCAGAGGCACTTTACAAAAGAGCTTGTCAGCTTGGCAAATGTGTGGATAAAAAGTAATACTAGTCAAAACACTGTTCTAAAAATTCGTAACAAATCAACAAAGGCTCTTTTTTGAGCCTTTTAAAATTTGATGTTTTGTTCGAGAAATTCTAAAAATACCTTCAAACGTGTGCGTATCTGGCCAACATACATCTTGTTTGGAGTAGTCAGTTTCAAGACTCATATAGCTTACGCTAGCTTCTTTGCTGGCTTCTTTTATCTTGTTTGTTTCTATTACATAAGTGTGACAGCCACTTAAAACGATGTCTATTACATCATCTGCTTTATATTCATCTACAAATTTTTTAATAACGTCAGATATTGCGTCGTTTTTGTATATTACAGAACAGGATATATTTAAGTAACGTTTGGCGATATTTTCTACAAGGTCGCCTTATGTACTCATATTATTTTTAAATTTTTAGTTCCTATACAGTTTTCAAAAACTACTACATCCACTTCTACACTTACTCTTCCATACCCAGTGGCTGTGATTGAGGCATACTGATAGCCTTTTTGTTCTAAAATTTCTTTTATATCGCGTACTATTTTTATGGCACTAAAACTACTTGATAACAAAATAGATTACAAAAATTATCTTGATCATCTAGTATCACTACTTTTGTAGATGTTGAGCTTATATCAATACCGATGAAATACATAAATTTATGTCTATAAAAATATAATTTCTATAACTAAGAACTTTAGAGAAATGTTATCTATTTGTGGCTTTTTTAAATAAAATCTAAAATTTCACTTCAATCCAAAAACTTTTATATTAAAAGTAGTATGAATTTTATCCTTTTCGCCTTTCATGACGATAGGAAATTCGGTCTTTACGATACTGTCATAGCTGCTAAGCGCATCTAAAAAGTCATAAAATTTTTGTGGTGTCCTTAGAGAGCTAGTTACATTTAGGCGAAATCTAAAAAATTTCTCACTAGCGTTATTATCACTTTCTTCTATTTTGCTAAGGCTCACTTCACTGAAAAATTTGGAGGCAAATTCTATAAATTTATCTTTATCAAATTTATTCTCAAAAGCTGAAATGATAGCTCCATCTTTTTGTTTGGTTGCTTCAAGGTTTTTAAATTTGGCTTCAAATTCATTTTTTACTTTTGTATAAGATGAGGTCTGTGAATAATTTTGTCTAGTTAAGCTTTTAAATTCTTTTATATTTGGCACGATAAAACCAAATATCATAATGAAGCAAACTACAATAAAAGCAAATATAAAAAGTAAAAGCTTGACAGGATCTATTTTTTCTAAGCTCGTATCTTTTTTACTCATTATATCCCTCAGAATTATCAATTTTATTTGTACTTATAAAGCCATACCAGCCGTTTTTACTTTGATAAAAGCTAGTATTTGAAGTTGTAAAAATAGATCTTAAAGGTGAAGCTAGAAGCTGATTAAATACATCTTTTGTCGGCGTTATACCACGAATGATGAGTGAGTTTTTATCCATAAAAACCTCTTCAAGCGTTATACTGTCAGGCACTAGATCAAAAAGATTGTGCAAGCTTTGCTTGAGAATAGAATTTGATGTGAAAATATCATTTGCAGATTCTATTTGTACGGCGAGTTTAGCTGAAATTTCATCTGTTGTGACTATTTTTTGACTAAGTTCTTTTTGCTCATTTGATAAAAAATTTATATTTTTTTCAATTGAATAGTTTTTGTAAAGTATAAAGAAATTTGTTGCCAAAAGAACTACAAACACAAAGCTTATAAGGCTTAGCCAAATTTTGCTAAAGATAGATATAAGTGGTCTTGGTTCCGGAGCAATAAAGCTAAATTTCATAATATTATCTCTTCTTGCATGATTTCATTCATAATATGATTTGTATTCACTGGATACACTGAAGTCTCCACTAAAAGCTCGGATTGCAGATATTGTAAAAAGGTTGCACTTGTTTTTGTATTTTCAAAAACAACTATCTGTTCAATAAAATCGCCGCCGTAGAGAGGATTTTCGTAAAATTCTTTTACAGCCTTTACGATGTAATCAAACATCTTCATGTCATATCCAAAAATAGCAACCGATTTTTCTACATTTGTAGAAACTGGCATATTTAGTTCATAGTTTAGATCTTCAAATTCTTTTGGCTTATCATCACTTAAAAAATCATCTAAACTTTTAAAATCATCAAGCGATGTTGCGTCATTTTCTTCTTTAATGATTAAGTTATCAATATCTGTTATATCTTCTTCTTTTAGGCTTTCAGCTTCCTGATTGGCTTCCTCAATGCCAGACATATTTAAAAAAGTGGATAACTTCATTTGTTTATCTTTAAAGATCGCAAGTGTAAACGAGTGTGCATGGATATAAAGATAAAGCGTAGTTTTTGGAGAAATTCCGCGTTTTAAAAGCTCGTGAAAGAGTAGGGCGATAGGTGAGTAGATGAGATCCACGCTATCTTGTCCAAATAAATTTTTATATTTTTTTATAGAATTTAAATTTGCATAAATACTCCAGCTATCCTGCACGATAAGGCTTGTAAGATTTTTAGTATTTATATTAAATTTTTTATATTCATCAAAGCTAGTGCTAGGAAGCGCGCCTTGCGAGTCGTCGTTAAAAAAAACTGAGACATATACGCCAAAATATGCTTTTTCTTGCTCTTCTATGTATTTTATGATTTTTTCATCGATATTATCGATATTTATATCTGTAAATTTAGCGTTCATGGTTTTTATAAGCTTGCCATTTCTAAAGACCTGACCGTAAAAAACGCACTCATTGCCCTCGATCACGGCGCTTAAGAAAAGGTTTGAAAAAAGCTTTTTGATGCTAAAAGACATAACTCTCCTAAATTTAGTGCATTATTTTTGGTATGTTAGCTAAAAAGGGATTAAATAAGTTTAAAACAGCTCGTTTTTTAGTTTTGCAAATGCCTCTTTCATCTGCAGAGCCTCACTTTTTAGCTCATCATCAAGCAAAGCAGAATTTCTTAAGCTTTCAAAGTCCTCTATCATCACATCACACATCATTTTGATGCGCTCATTATCAGCCTTACTGACGCCATTTTGGCTCATTTTTTTGATGCGTTCAAGATACTCTTTGCCGTTTTTTATGTATGAGCTAAATTTCATAGCTGCCTTGCTTTGATTAAGCGTGGTGGCGGCCATCTTGTTGTATACGTCAAGATCAAGGGCTTTTTGGCTTAAATTTATAGCCTTTTCATACTCTTTACTCTCGTAGTAAAATTTCGCTTCAAGGGCGAGCTTGTAGGAGTTGTCGCTGTAAAAAAAGAGCCCAAAGAAAGCTATTATAAAAATGGCTATAAAGATAGAAATTTTATTTTTCATAAATTTCGTCCAAAATTTCTCTTATTTCGCCACTTATTTGCGGATTTTTATGCGCATTTTTTTTCCACCAAATTTTTAAATTTGACCTAAAGTCCTCTTTGTTTTGTTCTGCGCTCTTGCCGCCGTCATTTTGTGAAGCTTGCCAAAGCTCGTTTTGTATCTTCTCTTTTGCCTCTTTTTGATCTAAATTTGCCACGCTAAAAGGTGCTGAGAGGCTAAAATTTATAGTTGAAAATGGCTTTGGAAGTATCATCTTATCCCAACTTTTAAACTCCCAAAACGAGTTTGCTTCGAAATTTAGAGCATAAATTTCGCAATATGACTTTTGCGCTATCACCGCAGCCCCGTCTGCGACGCTGTGTCTTGGTCCGCGTGGGCCATCTGGCGTGATGATGACGTCGTGACCTTGTTTTATCTCTTTTAGAGCCTCTATAAGCGCCCTTGCACCGCCTTTTGAGCTACTGCCTCTAATGGTACCGATGCCAAAAAAATTGATTATTCTGGTGATTAGCTCGCCATCTTTGTGGTCGCTTATTATCACCTTGCCTTGTTTTCTGTTTTGACTGCTCCACCAACGCCTGTAAGCAAAGCTCATAAAGCTAAGCCTGCCGTGCCAAAAGACGACGACGCAGCCATTTTGTGGTAAGAAATTTGGAGTGTAGCTCTTTTTGCAGGTTAGAAAAATGAGCCACATCAAAATGTAGATGAAAAAGACGCCAACATTTAGGGCGAGCTTTTCAAGGGTGTTTTTAAATTTGCAGCTCACCATACAAAACCATTCGTTTTGGGTTTGTGATCTTTACTTTTTGCGTAGTGCCAAGAAGCTCTTCACTGCCATCAACTTGAACTAAAAAGTTGTTAAAACTTCGCCCAGCAACGCCACCATTTGACCTTAGCTCTTCAAAATATACATCAAAAATTTTATCTTTTTGCGCCGCCACGATCTCGTCTAAAATTTCGCTGTGGCGATTTTGCAGGCGAGTTAGCCTTTCTGAAGCGGTTTTGTCATCTATTTGATTTGTAAAAGTAGCTGCCTTTGTAAGCGGACGAGGCGAATACTTAAAGCTAAAAATTTGCTCAAACCTAACTTGCTCAAGCACGTCCATCGTATCTTCAAATTCACTATCACTCTCGCCTGGAAATGCGACGATGATATCAGTTGAGATGCTCACATCTGGGCACATCTTTCTAAGTCTTAGCGCGCGGTCTAAAAACCACTCTTTTGTGTATCCACGCTTCATTTCACGCAAAACTTTGGTGTTTCCGCTTTGAAGTGGCATGTGCATAGACTTGCAAATTTTTGGGTTATTTGTGAAAATTTCAAGAAATTTATCATCCATGTGAAGTGGGTGAGGACTTGTAAATCTTATCCTCTCAACGCCATCTATCTCGCTTATCTTTACTAAAAGGTCGCTAAAATCGATATTTTCTTGCACGCCTGAAAATCTTTTGCCGTAGTTATTGACATTTTGCCCTAGTAAAAATATCTCTTTTGCACCGCTTTTTGCCGCCTTTTCTACCTCTTTTAAGATGAGGCTTGAGGGGATAGAAATTTCATCGCCTCTGGTGTGTGGGACGATGCAGTAGGTGCATTTTTTGTCGCAGCCGATAGAGATGTTGATGTGGCTTTTGTACGGTGAGCCTCTAAATTCGCCAAATGCGTATTCGCTCTCGTCGTGGTTGATGTCTGTTGAGATAAATTTAGGCGTATTTACCGCTTTTGTGATCTTGCTGACATTTCTTGCGCCAAGGACGAAGTCAACGTAAGGAGCGCGCTTGAAAATTTCACTACCCAAATGGCTTGCAGTGCAGCCACAAACGCCTATTTTAGCACCTCTTTTTTTGGCTTTTTCAAAGGCTCCGACCTCGCTAAAGAGCTTGTGAACTGGCTTTTCACGAACTGAGCAGGTATTTATAAGGATTAAATCAGCTTCTTCGATGTTTTGTGTTAAGGAGTAGTCTTCTTTTTGTGAGAGCTCGGCTATGATATGCTCGCTGTCACGAACATTCATAGCACAACCTAGAGTTTGGATAAAGAGTTTTTTACTCATTAAAGTATATGCACTTCATACATATAATCGCTATCATCAAGCCCGTATTTCACGGTTCTGTGATAAACGCTTAGCCCTTTTTCTTCAAAGTGCTCGACTAAAGCGATTAGTTGTTTGTGCGTGTTTTCTTTATCAAAATAGAAAATTTTCTGACCCTCTTTTTCGACAGCTGCCTCTATCTTTTCTAGTGAAATCGTTTTTGGTTTTGCGTCTAATTCGGCTCTTGCAAGTTTTAGCTCCATTTTTAATCCTTTCAAAATCTTAAATTTTAATCGGTCAATATACCCAAATCATCATAAAAAAAGGATTAAATAAAAGTTAATAACAAGCTTAATGTTATTAAAAGTATGGCTTATGTATAATTTCAAAACTTCACGAAAAATCCCCGAAATTTATCGTCACAATGGAGAAAAAATGGAAAGAATTTCAGATATCATCGAGTCAATTGCAAATGAGAAAAATTTAGAGATAGAAGATGTAAAAGAGCGCGTCATAAGAGCCTTGATAAACACTGCAAAAAGGGTTTATGGCGAAAATTATGAGTATGACGTGAACATCGATGCTAATAAAAATTTAAAGCTTTATCAAAAAATTTCAATCGTAGCAAACGACGATGAGAGGCTTGCTGAAGACAATGAGCACTTTTTAAGCTTAAAAGAGGCTAAAAAGATAGATAGTGGCGTAGAGATCGGCGATGAGCTCACTTACGAACTAAGCCTTGATAACCTTGGCAGAACCGCAGCTCAAACGCTTCACAAGGAGCTTGAGTATCACATCCAGCGCCTAGTCGAAGAGAAAATTTTACAAAAATATAACGAGATGAGCGGTCACATGGTCTTTGGCCCAGTTGTCAGAGTCGATAACGATGAAAACACATTTATCGAGATAGACGAGCTTCGTGCCATCTTGCCACGTAAAAACCGCATAAAAGGCGAGAAATTTAAAGTAGGCGACGTGGTAAAAGCGGTCATTAGAAAAGTTTTTACAGATAAAAATTTAGGCATAAAGGTCGAACTTTCAAGGACTTCGCCTAAATTTCTTGAAGCGCTGCTAACTTCAGAGGTGCCTGAGATAAAAGATGGCGGCATCATCATCCAAGGAAGTGCAAGGATCCCTGGCGAAAGAGCAAAAGTAGCGCTCATCTCAACCACTCCAAACATCGATCCAGTCGGCGCAACTGTCGGCACAAAGGGCGTTAGGATAAATGCCGTAAGCAAAGAGCTTCATGGTGAGAGCATCGATGCGATCGAGTACACCACTGAGCCAGCGATCTTAGTAGCTCGCGCTATGGCACCTGCGATCATCACATCTGTAAAGATCGAAGAAAACAAGGCGATCGTGACACTTGCGAGCGAGCAAAAGAGTAAGGCGATCGGTAAAAATGGCATAAATATCCGCCTTGCAAGCATGCTAACTGGCTATGAGATCGAACTAAACGAGCTTGGCTCAAAAACTAGCAGCAGCGGCGAAAATGGCGAAATGGTTAAAGATCTAAAAGCACTCTTTGGTGACAACTAATGAAATTTCAAATAAGAAAAGCGACTGAGGGCGATATAGACGTGATCTGCGAGCTTGTAAGAGAGCTTGCGAGCTATGAAAAGATGAGTGATCAAGTCACTTTTACAAATGAAGTTTTTGCAGACTCCATCTTTAATAAAAATCACGCAAAAGCCCTTGTCTGCGAAAGCGAGGGCAGGGCTATTGGCTATGCTATCTATTTTTACACATTTTCTACATTTTTAGGGCTTGGCGGGATGTACCTTGAGGACATCTATGTCAAAAAAGAGTTTAGAAATCAAGGCATCGGTAAGACATTTTTTAAATTTCTAGCTCAAATTTGCAAGGATGAAAATTTAAAAAGGCTTGAGTGGTGCTGCCTAAACTGGAATGAGCCAAGCATCAAATTTTATGAGAGCATGGGCGCTAATAATCAATCTCTTGAGTGGAGAACCTACCGCTTAGACGGCGAAAATTTAGAAAAGCTGGTAAATTTATAGCTTATTTTAAAAGTAGGGCAGTTGGCTAAAAGCTCAAATTTGCTTTGAAATTTGAGCTTGCGAGTAATTAGAATTTATATGTATATCCCATATAAAGACCGACGTTTGTCTCTTTTGTTTTTGCATTATCATATTTTGCTATAGAGCGATATTTTGTTCTATCAGCTTTTAAACCAAACTCAACTGCATTGTTTTCATTTATAGAGTACTCAGCACCAACTCTTGCACCTAGTATCCAGCCAGTTGCGTTGCCTTTTTCAGAGCCATCATGTGTGTCAAATACATCCATTTTAAGTTTTGAAAAACCAGTGTAACCGCCAAGAACTAGTTTTAGATCTTTTGCTACGCTTGGAGTATAGTCAGCTCCAACTATAAATTTATGAGTTTTCCATTTTATTATTGTGCCATCTTCGTCACCAAGTGACTTTTTGGCTTGAAAGTCATATATGTAAGCTCCATAAACTCTAGCTACGTCAAAGTCATAACCAGCTTTTAGACCAAGACCTGGTTGTGCTTTTTTGACTTTTGATGTGCCATTGTCGCTTTTTGCTGTTAAATTTGAACCAAAAGAGTAGTCCCCTTCAAATCCTACAAACGCTCCTTGCGCTAAAGCAGCGGCACTAGCTAGGCTTAAACCTAAAGCAACTTTTAAAACTACATTTTTCATTTTTACTCCTTATTTAAAAAATGTTACGTGGCTATTTTAAATTTTCTTATATTAAATAAAGTTTAAATATTCAATGAAATTAATAAAAAACATAAAATAATTCAATTGTTTTCTTATCAGAATAAAATTTATAAAATCACTCAAAAAGAAGGAGTGTAAAGTGGCTAAGATGACAAAACGTGATATGGCTTATCATTTAGACGTTGATGTCGCAACGCTTTACAACTGGCGAAAACACAAGCCAAACCTTTATCGTATCGTGATGCTTGGATTTAAATTTGACGAGCTTATCGAACAGAGCAAAAAGACTTGCAACGAGCTTTGTGAATATGAAAATTTAATCAATCAAGACATAGAAAAATTTAGTAAATAATCGTTTAAAAATCGTAATCTCTTTTATAATAGCAAGAGCTAGAAAATTCAAAATTTCTAAGATATTTTTGGCTAGAAAGCCGGAGTTATATATTTTAAATGAAGTGACTTGAGCTCAAAGCAAGGGCTTCAAGCTCAGTTGAATTTACTCGTTTAGGATAGAGAGAAGCTCTTTATTATCTTTTGTTTTTAGCATTTTTGCGTATAAGAATTTAAGCGCTTCGACATCGTCCATTGTGGCGATCGCAGAGCGGATAGCCCAAATTTTTTGAAGCTCATCAGGCTTTTGAAGTAGCTCTTCTTTTCTGGTGCCTGATTTTAGCACGTTGATAGCTGGGTAAATTCTGCGGTCTGAGATGTTGCGATCAAGCACGATCTCGCTGTTTCCAGTGCCTTTAAACTCTTCAAATATCACTTCGTCCATGCGTGAGCCAGTGTCGATAAGTGCTGTTGCGATGATGGTTAGTGAGCCGCCGTGCTCGATGTTTCTAGCTGCGCCAAAGAAGCGTTTTGGTTTGTGAAGTGCGTTTGCGTCCACGCCGCCTGTTAGCACCTTGCCACTTGGCGGTGTCACTGTGTTGTAGGCACGTGCTAGACGGGTTATGCTATCAAGCAAGATGATGACGTCTTTACCCATCTCAACTAGACGTTTTGCCTTTTCGATGACTAGCTCTGCTACGCGGACATGATTAAGCGCTGGCAGGTCAAATGTCGAGCTAAATACCTCGCCTTTTACGCAGCGCTGCATGTCGGTAACTTCTTCTGGTCTCTCGTCAACCAAAAGCACCATTAGCTGGGCTTCTGGGTGATTTTTAGCGATGCCGTGAGCTAACTCTTTCATAAGTTCAGTTTTACCACTTCTTGGAGGTGCGACGATGAGACCACGCTGACCCTTGCCAATAGGTGTGAAAAGGTCAAGCACACGGCCCGTTAGCTTCATAGGATCATACTCTAAATTTAGCTTTTCAGTTGGGAAAAGTGGGGTTAGGTTGTCAAAGAGTGGCCTCTCTTTTGCGTCTGCTAGAGGCATGTAATTTACCGCTTCGATCTTTAAAAGAGCGTAGTATTTTTCTTGATCTTTTGGCTCTCTTACTTGGCCGGTGATGATGTCGCCCACGCGAAGTGCAAATTTGCGGATCTGTGAGTTTGAGACGTATGCATCGTTTGAACTGTCACTTAAATTCGCATCAACAGCTCTTAAAAAGCCATAACCTTCATTTGTGATCTCCAAAATTCCAGTAAATAGTATAAAGCCGCCTTGTTTTGTCTGGGTTTTTAGTATCTCAAATATCAAATCCTGCCTACGAAATTCGCGTGGATTTTCGACACCGACGCTATTTGCGATCTGTACTAGCTCATCTAAGCTAAGCGTTCTTAGTTCTTCGATCTTGTGTCCGTCTACTGGTATGTGTGTTCTTGATGCTTGATGCTTTTTTGTAGTTTTTGTGTTTTGAGCAGCACTTTGCTCGGTTTGGGTTTGGTTATTTTCCATATTTCCTCTTTAAATGCGGGGATAATTTTGCAGAATTTCTAGGTTTCAAAAAGAAGTTTTTGAAAGTTTTGGCATTTTATAAAAATAAAACTTTGTTGTCAAGAAATGGCATAAAATAAAATTTTTGCTCAAAAATGGTTGATTTGCTATAATCTCTCCATTTTATAACGATAACAAAAGAAGAAATTTGTGCCTATTTTTGTAGTTTGCCTACCATAAATTTATATGGTGCGTAATAGGCATGCGATGCAACAATATTGGTAAAAATTTTAGATAAAAGAAAGTAAAAATGCCACAAAGTAGATGTGCTCATTGTAGATTAAAATTTGATGAAAACGTGATGATATCAAATGAAAGCGGACTTAAATTTTGCTGTGTTGGTTGCAAAGGTGTTTATGAAATTTTAAATGAAAATGGGCTTAGTGAGTTTTATGAACGTCTTGGTAAAAATACACTTACACCGGCAAGCAACGGTGCAAATATCAAAAATTTAGCGGCAAATTTTAGTGAGCTTGTGACAAAAGAGGGCGACTTTAGTCAAATTTCATTTTTAATCGATGGTATCACTTGCTCAGCTTGCATCTGGCTACTTGAAAAGGCACTTTTTAGCTTACCTGGCGTCTTGGAGGTAAATATCAACTCGCTTAATCAAAAAGCGGTCATTGTTTTTGATGAGCAAGAGCTTTTAATAGAGCAGATAATTGAAAAAATTTATTCCGTTGGCTACGTCCCAAAGCCATATGCTACGAGTCAAAAAGAGGACGAGCTAGCTAAGAAAAGAAGAAAATTTTACACAAAAGCACTAGTTGGTATCTTTGCTACGATGAATATTATGTGGCTAGCTATTGCTCAGTATAGTGGGTATTTTAGTGGTATAAGAGGCGATATAAAAGATATTTTAAGCTTTGCGCAGTTTGTATTAGCAACGCCTGTGCTTTTTTATACTGGTAGCGAGTTTTTCAAAGGGGCAAAGATAGCCATAAAAAACGCTTCGCCAAATATGGATTTGCTCGTTATCACCGGAGCTAGCATAACCTATATCTACTCTATTTTTGCGATGTTTACGAGGAGTGGCGAGAGCTATTTTGACTCGGTTACAATGATTATCACCTTTGTTTTTATCGGTAAATTTTTAGAAATTTTGGGTAAGAAAAAGGCACTTGAGACTTCAAATTTCTTAAATGATATGCTGCTTACAAAGGTATGTATTTTAGAAGATGGTAAGGATGTTTTAAAAGAGCCAAGAGATGTAAATTTGGGCGAAAAGATCGTGCTAAGATCTGGCGAGAGGGCGCTACTTGATGGAGTGATGCTTAGTGGTGAGGCAAGCGTGGATAGCTCAAGTCTAACGGGAGAGAGCCTGCCTGTGACCTTGGGAGTGGGGCAAGAGGTAAAAAGTGGCATCATTTGCCAAAATGGACAAATCATCTATGAAGCAAAGGAAATTTTTAAAAATTCTTATCTAAATCAGCTTATAAATTTGCTCCAAACTGCAGAGCTAAAAAAGCCAAATATCGAGCTAATGGTTAATAAAATCGCTTCTAAATTTTCTCTTAGCGTGCTGACGTTAGCATTTTTTACATTTTGGTTTTGGTACTTTAAATTTGACTTTTCAGAAGCTATTGTCACGGCTGTTAGCGTCATCGTGATCGCTTGCCCTTGCGCGCTTGCGCTTGCCACGCCAGTTAGTAGTGTCTGTGCCCTTGGTGTGGCCTTTAAAAATAGAGTACTTTTTAAAGAGGCTAAATTTTTTGAAAGCCTTGCAAAGTGCGATGTAGCAGTATTTGACAAGACTGGCACGCTCACAAAGGCGGAATTTGAAGTTAGTGATTTTTTCATAAAAGAGAGCATAAGCTTAGATGAAATTTATTCGCTAGCTCTTATATCAAATCATCAAATAAGCGTGGCAGTGGCTAAATTTTTAAAGCAAAAAGGCGCAAGGAAAATAGAGCTTAAAAATACAAATTTAAGTGTGGCAAAGGGTGTTGAGGCTGAAATTTCAGGTAAGAAATTTTATGCAGGAAGCAAGCGATTTTTAGTTGAAAATGGTATTAGCTTTGATGAAGCTGAAGAAAATGTGAGCTTTTTTGTGGGGCTTAATGGTGAGTTAGTGGCGAAATTTTACCTAAAAGATAGTGTAAAGCCCGAGGCAAAGGCCTTGATAGACGAGCTAAAGAGCGCTGGTATGAAAGTGTGTATCTTAAGTGGCGATGTGCAAAAAGTGGTAAAAAACGTGGCAGATGAGCTTGGCGTGAGCGAGTTTAGAGCAGAGATGTTGCCTGAAACGAAAGCTAAATTTATAAGCGAACTAAAAGATCAGGGCAAAAGGGTGCTAATGGTAGGAGATGGCATAAACGACGCAGCAGCACTTAGCCTTGCTCATGTTGCTATTTGTATGGGAAGCGGGGCGGCAATAAGCTTAGAAAGAAGCGATGTAGTGCTACTTGATGATAGTTTAAAAAGTCTAGCGAAGGCCATAAAAATCTCAAAATTTACTTACAAAACGATAAAACAAAATTTGCTCTTTTGTCTTCTTTATAATGTTCTTGCTCTGCCATTTGCCGTATGTGGCTACGTCATTCCGCTATTTGCTGCGCTTTTTATGTCGCTTAGCTCGCTAAGTGTTATCTTAAACTCGCTTTATATTGTTAGAAAATTTAAGGAGAAATAATGGATAGCGCGACACTTGCGATGCTAGTTTTTATCTCAGTTTTAATGGGAGCATTTTTGCTTTTTGGCGTGCTTTGGGGGATAAAAAATAAGCAATTTGAGGACTACCGAAAATTTTTAGACGGAGCAAATTTGGACGATGAAGAGGCACTAAATGAAGCTTATGAGTTAGAGCTTCGCAAAAAAGAAGCGCTAAAAAAGAGGCTAGAGGCTAGCAGTAAAGATAAGGCTAGCTCTCGATAGTTGGCTCGCCAAAGAGTCTATTTGCCTCTTTTAGAACCCCTTGTTCTCTTTGCCTTTGAAGCTCTTCTGGCGTTTTTGGCTCTTTATTTAGCATCAAAGTAAAGTTATTTTTCTCGTTTTGCAGTTCGCTTTTTATTTCGGTTTTTGGCTCATTTTTAGTTTCAACGTTATTTGCATTTAGTCTTGAAATTTCCTCATCAAGCTCGTCTAATTCGCTTTTTTCATTGTTTTCTAAAGAGGCTTTAGGTGTCTTAGTTTGTGCTTTTTGCTCATCGCTCTTTGCATTTACTATCTTCGCATTTTGTCCAAAAAGCGTACGCAATATCTCGTTTAAAATTTTCCAATTTTTCTTAAAATACTCTAGATTTTCATCTTTTGCATTTACTATCAGTCCAAGCTCATTGTTATTAAAGAAGCTAAATTCTACAAATTCTTTAAAAAACTCGCCAAGATCGTAATTTCTATCATAAATTTTTGTTAAGAAGAGTTCATATGGACCTTGCATTTTAGCAGGAGCTACTTGGCTTTTTTGAGTGATGACTTCTGTGATTTGAGTGGAATTTTCGCTATTTTTTGAGATCACTTCATTTATAGCGTCATCGATATCTTGTAAATTTAGCGCTTCTATCATCATAAAAAGCATTAGCATTAGCACAAAGCCATTATCGCTACTTACATTTAGCATACCTTTAGCTTGTGCCAAAATCCTAAAAAATCTCTCATAAACAAGTAGTGAAATTTTTGAGTCGTTTTCTATAAATTTTTGCTTTAAATTTGCCAAAATTTCATCTATTATCATCTCTGGATCGTAGCTTTCAAGTTCGCTTACAAGCACTCTGATAGCATTTTTATCGTGATTTAAAACATGAGCTATTATCTCTTCGATCTTTTCTGGATCAAGAAGTCCTAACATTGATGCTACGCCATTTGCCGTGACATTATTTGCCCCGTAAATAATAGCTTGATCAAGAAGCGTCAAAGTATCTCTTAACGATCCTCCGCCACTTCTTGCTAAAATTTCAAGCGCCTCTTTTTCGTAGCTAATGCCTTCTTTGCTTAAAATAAACTCAAGATGTTTAATGATGCTGTATCTGCTTATCTGTTTAAATCTGAAATGCTGCGTTCTTGAAAGCACCGTTGTTGGGAGTTTTAATGGATCAGTCGTCGCTAGGATAAATTTTACATAGCTTGGTGGCTCTTCAAGCGTTTTTAAAAGAGCATTAAATGCCTCTTTGGTTAGCATATGCACTTCGTCGATTATAAAAATTTTATATCTTGCCATTGCTGGAGCATATTTTGTTTGCTCTATTAGCTCTCTTATATCATCTATCTTTCTGTGGCTAGCAGCGTCCATTTCAATGATGTCCATATGCCTTGACTCATTTGCCATTATGCATTGTGGACATACTTCACATGGCTTTGAAGTAGGTCCTTTTTCGCACACTAGTGCTTTTGAAAATATCCTGGCACTTGAAGTTTTACCGCTTCCTCTAAGCCCTGAAAATAGATATGCATGACTGATTCGACCTTCGTCAAGTGCGTGTATTAGGCTTTTACTAACTGCTTCTTGACCTATGAGCTCGTCAAAATTTTTAGGGCGATATTTTAAAGCTAGTGCTTGCAATGCGGTATCCTTTTTATAAAGTTCAAGGATTTTATAAAAAAAGGCATAAATTTATGATTATTTATCCTTTTCATATAGTTAAAATTTTCGATCTTTTAGATTGCTTTTAGTTAAATTTTAGATAATTGGTAATTTAAAAAGGATGAAAATGTCTGCATTTTGGAGTGGATTTTTTATAAGTTTATCTTTAATATTGGCTATCGGCGCGCAAAATGCATTTGTTTTGAAGCAGGGTATAAAAAAGGAACATGTTTTCGCAGTTTGCTTAATATGCGCATTTAGTGATGCCTTGCTTATATTTGCTGGAGTTTTTGGTTTTGCAAAAGTGCTACAAAAATTTGAGTTTTTTAAACAGGTTGCCATATATGGTGGCTTTATCTTTTTATTTGTCTATAGTCTAAAGAGTTTGTATGGTGCATTTAAAAATCCCAAAAGCCTTCTTCCTAGTGCGCAACACGAGTCAAAATTTAGCAAAATAATGCTTTTGACGCTTGCTTTTACTTGGCTAAATCCTCACGTCTATCTTGATACGATGCTTTTAATAGGATCTATTTCAACAAAATTTGGAGATGAAAATATAATTTTTGGCATCGGTGCTAGTCTTGCATCGCTATTTTTCTTCTTTTCTTTAGGATATGGAGCAAGAGTTCTCGCTCCAGTTTTTGCAAAAGAATTTTCATGGAAAATTTTAGAAATTTTTGTTGGAATTATTATGCTTCTAATCGCTTTTAGTTTACTTTTTACTAAAGTATAGATAAGATACATAAAATTTTACGCTAAATATTTTGTATTTTTATATGTATTAAAAATTTACATATTATTAATGTAAGATGCATTGATATGTACGACGGAGATTTTATGTTTTAAATTTGATTAAAAAAGTCTCCAAGCCCAAAATGAGCTTGGAGATTGCGTTTTAGCAAGAGAAGCAAGTTTTAAACTCATAAGCGGTTGGGCGCGCTTCGTAAGGCCAAACTTGAGTTTCAAATTTGAAATGTTGATAGGTGTCTATGAAAAGATCGGTCATTATTGGTTTTAAGTATTCATTATCGCGAATTAGCGCTTCAAGGCTGCCACGAAGTGTGTGTGGAAGCTGTTCTATGCCGCGCTCTCTGATCTCATCAAGATGAAGTTTAAATAAATTTTCATCCATCGGACCAACTGGCTCGTATTTGTTTTTAACGCCGTCAAGGCCAGCCATTAGCATCGCTGAGAAGGCTAGATAAGGGTTTGCTGTGCTATCTGGAAATCTCATCTCAGCCCTAACTGACTTCTCGCCAGCGCCGTAAGGTATGCGGATGCTCGCTGAGCGGTTTTGGCTCGAGTAGGTTAGGATAGATGGCGCTTCAAAGCCTGGGATTAGGCGTTTGTAGCTGTTTGTGCTTGGGTTTGTGAAGGCTGCAACGCTTCTTGCGTGTTTTAAAACGCCGCCGATGTAGTGCCTTGCAAAGTCACTTAAATTTGCGTAGTTGCCCTCTTTGTAGAATAAATTTTTGCCATCTTTCCAGACTGATTGATGCACGTGCATGCCGCTGCCGTTGTCGCCATAAAGCGGTTTTGGCATAAATGTAACTGTCTTGCCGTTTAGGTGAGCGACCATGCGAACGACGTATTTGTAAATTTGAACGTTGTCAGCAGCCTCGACTAAGTTGCCAAATTTCACGCCGATCTCGCCTTGACCTTGTGCGACTTCGTGGTGTCCTAAAAAGACTTCAAGACCAACTTGCTCTAGAACTTGCATCATCTCGGCTCTTAGATCTACCATGCTGTCGATTGGCTGAGTCATCAAGTAGCCGCCTTTTCTGCGTGGGCGATGACCTGTGTTGTAGCTATCTTTGAAGTCAGTAGCATCGTTCCACTCGCCTTCTTCACTATCTACTTGATACATCGCGCAGTTTGGGCTATCGATGATTTTGACGTTGTCAAAGACAAAAAATTCATTCTCAGGGCCAAAGTATGCCTCGTCACCAAGACCGCTATCTTTTACGTACTGCATTGCTCTTTTGGCTATTGAGCGAGGGCATTTTTCATAAATTTGACCTTTGTAAATGTCGTAAATATCGCAAAAAACAACAACTGTAATATCAGAAGTAAATGGGTCTAAAAATGCAGTTGTAGCTTCTGGCTTCATTATCATATCGCTCTTATCAATTGGTTGCCAGCCATGCATAGAGCTAGCGTCCATTGGGATACCATTTGTGAAATTTTCTTTCGTAACAGCTTTTATATTGTAGCTAATGCTATGCCAAGCACCACCTAAATCAGTAAATCTAAAATCTACAAATTTGACTTCATTTTCTTTACAAAAATCAAAAAAATGATCTATATTTTGGACGAATTTTCCCACTTTTTTCTCCTTCTAGTTTTTAAATTTTTCGTATTCTATCATAAAACCTAATATTTAAGATTAAATTTATATTTTATTTGAACCCAAGCTAAAATTTTACCAATTCTCTATCTCTATTTTTAAAAATAGCACATTTTGAATAACCTAAATCTCTAGCTATTTGCTCGCAAATTTCACCATTTTTACCGATATCTTCTTTTGCGTGAGCATCTGAGCCAAAGGTGATGGTTATATCTTTTTCGGCTATAAGCTCTAGTAAATTTACGCTTGGATATTGCTCGCCGATAGGCTTTCTAAAGCCAGCAGCATTTATCTCAACAACTAAATCTGCTTCTTTTATCGCATTTACTGCATTTTTAGCCAAAATCCTAACATCCTTTTTTGGCAAAAATTTAAAAAGTTTTAAAAGATCAATGTGCCCCATAATGTCAAATTTGCCAAGCTTAGCCGATCTTTCTACATGATCAAAATACTCTTGCCAAATCTGATCCAAGTCTTTGCCCTCGTAGCCACCGATAAATTCTGGATTGTCAAATGCCCAGCCATTAAAAAAATGCACAGAGCCTATCAGATAATCAACTTTTCTAGCAAAAACTCGCTCATCCATAAATCCATCTAAAAAGTCCATCTCATAGCCAAGTAAAATTTCTATCTCACCGCTAAATTCATCTCTTAAACGTAAAATTTCATCTTCATAGCCTTGCATTTCATCAAAGCTCATTCTGTAAGCTTCATCGTAGTTCATCGGTGCGTGATCGCTAAAGCCAAAGTATTTTGTGCCAGCTTTTATTGCGTTTTGTACATACTCTCTTGGCTTGCCAACTGCGTGCTTGCAAAGTGGCGTATGGTTGTGAAGATCGACGGTCATTTTATGCCTTTTAAGGTCGTTTATTTTTAAAAATGCTATCTAAAAATTTATAAATTTAAAGATAAAGGCATTGCCTTTAAACTTACTTTTTATTTAAATCCTATATAATCAAGCCAAATTTTATTAGGAGCTTTTATGACCCAAGAGGAACTTGACGCACTTATGGCAGGTGGGCTAGATGATGAGTTAGATAATACTAAAGAAGATGCTGGCCAAGAGGTTGCGGACGTCAAAGGGGATACGGACGAGGTAACAGAAGTTGCAGAAGCAATCGATACTAAAGATGAGCCACAGTCAAAATCAGAAAGTAATTCAAAGAATGCAAAAAATTATAGAGTTAGTGCAGATGGCGTTTGGCCACCACCACCACCAACGGAAGATCACAAAATGGTTCATCAGCTTGATGACGTAACAAGAGATAGCGAAGAAAAAGCTACTCAGATGTTTGATAAGCTTGAGACGATAAATAACTTTTTTATGGACGCTGAGAGCGACTCAAATAGCCTAAAAGACACAATAAATTCAAACATTGAGCTATTTACGACGCTAAGTGAGAAATTTCCAAATATCGCTGCATTTAGTGAGGCTTTGGAGAAAAATAACTCGCTTCTTGGCACGATCGATAATATCATCGGAAATTTACAAATGGGACAAGATGAGATCATGATGGCTATGGATATGATGCAGTATCAAGACATCCATAGGCAAAAGATCGAGCGTGTTATCAACGTTATGAGGGCGCTAAGTAAATATATGAATACCTTGTTTGAAGGTAAAATCGACGATGATAAGCGTGTTAGTTCCGCTGTTCACATCGCTGGTGATACAACAACCGAAAATCTTGTCAGCAACGACGATATCGAAGCCTTGATAGAAAGTTTGGGTAAAAAATAGTGCTAAAAAGGCCTGAGCTTTTATCTCCAGCTGGGAATTTAACAAAACTTAAAATCGCCCTTGAGTATGGAGCTGATGCTGTTTATGGCTCGGTGGCTAGCTTTTCACTAAGGACTAGATCAGCAAGGGAGTTTAACCTTGAAACATTCAAAGAGGCGATAGACTACACACATGCAAAGGGAAAGAAATTTTATGCGACCATAAATGCCTTTCCTTTTAATTCGCAGATCGAGCCATTAAAAAGGCACTTGCAAACTATCTCGGCGATGAAGCCAGATGCCTTTATCATCGCAACTCCAGGCGTTATGAGTCTAGCAAAAGTCATCGCTCCTGATATCGAGATACATCTCTCAACTCAGGCAAACGTTATGAATGTGCTTGATGCAAAAATTTATCACGATATGGGTGCAAAACGTATCGTCGTAGCACGCGAGATGAACTTAAAAGATGTCATAAAGATAAAAGAAGAAATTCCAACTCTTGATATCGAAATTTTCGTCCATGGCTCGATGTGCTTTGCTTACTCTGGTAGGTGTTTGGTGAGCTCAGTGCAAAGCGGACGTATGTCAAATCGCGGTAGCTGTGCCAACGACTGCAGGTTTAAGTATGAACTCTATGCCAAAAACGAAGAGAGTGGTGTGCTTTTCCGCTTAGAAGAGGATGAAAAAGGCACTCATATTATGAACTCAAAAGATCTTTGCCTCATCTCTCACATCAAAGAGATCGTTGATAGCGGCGTAATAGATAGCCTAAAAATAGAAGGTCGCACAAAGAGCGAGTATTACGCAGCTTGCACAGCAAGAGCATATAAAATGGCGATAGATGATGCCATGGATGATAAATTTAACGCACAAATTTATGAGAATGAGATAAATACGTTGAAAAATCGTGGCTTTACAGATGGATACTTAGTGCATAGACCTTATGAACGAACCGATACGCAAAATCACCTTAGTAGCCTAGAAGAGGGCACACATCAGGTAAATGCAATAAGTGAAGATGGCGAGTTTTTTAAGTGTAAATATAAAATTTTTCCAGGCAATAGCTACGAGATCGTGGCTCCTACTGGATCGGTTATAGAAGATAGTGAAAATGAAATTTCAAAGGTCTATTCACAAGATGGCAAGAAATTTATCAAATTTAAGCAGCTCATCACCAAAAAAGGCAAGGTTATGAGCGAAATTCATAGCGGCAATGAAAACGAAATAAGTCTTGGTGTTAAGCTGCCAAAATTTAGCTTTTTGAGGGAGAAAATATGAAATTTGTTTCTATTATAATGGGAAGTAAGAGTGACTATGATATCGTTAGCGAGGCGGCAAAAACTCTTGAAAAATTTGGTGTAAAATATGAACTAATAATCAGCTCAGCTCACAGAAGTCCAAAAAGAACTAGCGAGTACGTCGCAAATGCAGAAAAAAAAGGCGCAAAAGTCTTTATCGCAGCTGCTGGTATGGCGGCTCACCTAGCTGGAGCGATCGCTGCAAATACTACAAAACCAGTGATCGGCATACCAATGGCAGGTTCGGCTCTAAGCGGTGTTGACGCACTTTACTCAACTGTGCAAATGCCAAGTGGTATGCCAGTGGCGACCTTAGCTATCGGAAAAGCTGGAGCGATAAATGCAGCCTATTTGGCGGTGCAAATTTTAGCCCTTGAAGATGATAGTCTAGCAAGTGCTCTAAAAGCTGACAGAGAGGCGAAGATAAAGGCTTTAGAGGAAGATTCTTCAAAGGTTGAAGTGATACTGTAAAAAGGAGAAGCGGTGCAGACTTATCTTGGTGTTGATGAATTTTGCAAACTTGTGCACTTGGAGCGTGAAGTTATCGAAGATATGATAAATCGTGGCGTTTTGAAAACCAAAGAGGAAAATGGAGAAATTTTGATAGAAGCGAGCGAAGGAACGATGAGCGTGGTGCCTAGTGTTTCGCAAAATTTATCTATGCAACCGCAAGGCCAAGATGGTATCAGCTTTGTTGAAAAGACGATTGGAACGATATTAAATTTACACGAAAAGGTGCTTGACGCAAAAGATGAGACGCTTGAAACCTTAAGAAATGAGAATAAATTTTTAAAAGAGGCGCTCATTTCGATGCAAGAGCTCTATGATGAAGATAGAAAAACGGTCGAGACGCTTACAAAACAGCTTAAAATTTCACAAGATGAAGTTGAATTTCTAAAACGAAAATACAAACTCATGTGGAACCAAGCGGTTGAAAATTTTAACGGACAAAAGTAGTTTATGAAGATTATAAATTTAGATGATAGCTTTGAAATTTACGGAGTAAAAACTCGCACTAAAAATGAAGATGAGATAGGCGGCAAGAGTAAAATTCCAGCTTTATGGTCTAAATTTATGAATGAGTACTATGATGGCAAAAGTGAAATTTATAGCGTTTACTGCAACTATGAAAGCGATCTTAACGGACATTACGATAACTTCATCGGCACAAGATTAAGCCACAAAAGTGATGAAATTTTAGAGATAAAAAGTGGCAAATATGCCGTTTTTAGTTTTGCAAATGAGCCACAAAATGTTGCAAAATTTTGGGGTGAAATTTGGAAATATTTTGAAAGTAGTGAGCTAAAAAGAGCCTATGAAACAGATTTTGAGCTTTACAGCAGCGACGAGATAAAAACTTTTATATCTATTTTAGGTTAGAAAAAATGAATAAAAAAAATAATAGTTCAATCTTAAGTTTTATCGAAAATTTTGGTAACAAATTGCCAAATCCAACTATGCTTTTTATCTATCTTTCGATTATTACGATAATAATATCGTTTGTATTAGAAAAGATGGGCGTTGGTGTAAGCTATCAGGCTATCAAAGACGGACAAATATCACAGCTTAATGCAAATGTTATAAATTTGCTTTCTGCTGATAGTCTTAGATCTTTTGTTTCGTCTGTACTTAAAAATTTTACTAGTTTTTATCCTTTGGGAGTAGTCTTTGCAATTATTCTAGGTATTGGTATCGCAGACAAGTCCGGACTTTTATCAGCACTTATGACAAAGATTGCCTTAAAATCTTCCAAAATATGGGTAACCCCAATCGTTATTTTTCTTGGCGTAATGTCAAATGTTGCTTCCTCGGTTGGCTATGTCGTGCTAATTCCGCTTGGAGCTATTTTATTTGCTGGATTTGGTCGCCATCCAATTGCTGGACTAGCTGCTGCTTTTGCTGGTGTTAGCGGTGGCTGGTCGGCAAATTTATTAATCGGTACAAATGACCCTATGTTTGCGGCATTTTCTATGCAAGCAGCTAGCGTGTTAAATCCGGATTATGTGGTACTAGCAACTGCAAATTGGTATTTTATGATCGCTTCGACATTTTTGATCGTATTTGTTGGCTGGTTTGTGACAGATAAAATCGTAGAGCCTAGGCTTGGAAAATTTGATTTTTTGGGTGATTTTAGCTTACAAGAGCATAGCGAGATAAGTGCAGAGCAAAAACGTGGCTTAAAATTTTCGCTAATAGCGTTGATTGTTTTTGTAATTTTATTGCTTGTGGCTATTTTACCTTTAGGCTCTTTATTTGGAGCAAAAGGCAATGAAAGCTTTATGAAGTCTACTTTTATGCATTCTATTGTTGTTTTTATGATGTTGCTTTTTATAGTGGTAGGCGTAGCTTACGGTGTAGGCGCTAGGACCATAAAAAACAGTAATGATGCCATAAAATTTATGGAGCAATCTATTTCTGAGCTATCAGGATTTTTGGTTTTGATATTTTTTGCAGCCCAGTTTACATATCTTTTTAATACCTCAAATATTGGGCTAGTGCTTTCTATAAAAGGTTCTATTTTTCTAAAAGAGGTCGGATTAACTGGACTTAGTCTTATCATGGTTTTTATTTTCTTGATCGCTTTTATAAATTTATTTATAGCTGTTGATTCTGCAAAGTGGGCGATGATGGCTCCGATTTTTGTACCAATGTTTATGAATCTTGGACTCTCACCAGAGCTTACACAGGCTGCTTTTAGAATAGGCGACTCCACTACAAATATCATAACGCCTTTGATGCCATTTTTTGTTTTGATAGTAGCTTTTATGCAAAAATACAATAAAGAGTTAAAAATCGGATCAGTTGTTTCTATTATGCTTCCTTATACGGTTGCATTTTTAATTTCTTGGACAGCGCTAATGTCGTTTTGGTACATTTTTGATCTACCGCTAGGACCTGGTGCAGTTATACACTATGTAAAGTAAAATTTTAAAAGGAAAGCAATGACATTTTCACAAATAATATTAACCCTTCAAAACTATTGGCAAGAGCAAGGTTGCGTTATACTTCAGCCATACGACATGCCAGCTGGTGCGGGCACATATCACCAAGCGACATTTTTAAGAAGCCTTGGGCCAAAGCCCTGGGCGACTGCATACGTAGCTCCAAGCCGCCGTCCTACTGATGGCAGATACGGCGAAAACCCAAACCGCCTAGGCGCTTATTATCAGTTTCAAGTACTCATAAAACCAAGCCCAGAAAATATCCAAGAGCTTTATCTAAAAAGCCTTGAAAGGCTTGGTCTAAATTTGAAAAATCACGACATCCGCTTTGTCGAAGACAACTGGGAGAGCCCTACACTTGGTGCTTGGGGGCTTGGCTGGGAGGTCTGGCTAGACGGCATGGAAGTGACGCAGTTTACTTATTTTCAACAAGTTGGCGGCATCGCATGCGAGCTGATTTCTGGTGAGATAACATACGGCCTTGAGCGTTTGGCTATGTATCTACAAGATGTAAATAGCGTCTACGACATCGTTTGGGACGACAGGAATGGTAATATCGTAACATACGCCGATGTGCATAAGCAAGGCGAGTACGAGTGGAGTAAATATAACTTTGAAGTAGCAAACGTAGATATGCTTTTTAACCAGTTTGAAAACGCATTTAACGAGTGCAAACGCTGCTTAGAGGCTAAAATTTCACTACCAGCGTATGATTATTGTATGCTAGCAGCGCATACTTTTAATGTCCTTGACGCGCGCGGAGCGATCAGCGTTACGCAAAGGCAAGACTACATCCTAAAAATTAGAGAGCTTGCAAAAGAGTGTGCGCTAACTTATAAAGAGAGCCTAGAGCAAAAGTAAAATTTTATGAAAATAGCTGAAATTTATAAAATTTTAGATGAAATTTGTCCGTTTGCGAGCCAAGAGTCTTGGGATAATAGTGGCCTTCAAGTTGGCTCATTTGATAGCGAATTTGAGCGAATTTATCTAAGTCTTGATTTAGATAGCAAACTTTTGCAAAGTGTATTGCCAAATTCGCTTATTATCACTCATCATCCGCTCATTTTTAAGGGGCTAAAGAACCTAGACTACAGCCTTTATCCAAGCTCACTCATAAGAGAGATGATGATAAAAAATATCTCGCTCATCTCGCTTCACACAAATGCTGACCTTGCATTTTTAAATGAAAAATTTGTAACGCAGGTTTTGGGGCTTGAAATTTCAAGCAAAGAGGGTTTTTTGATCTACGCTGATGTGAAGATGAAATGTAGTGAGCTTTGCAAATTTGTAAAAGAAAAACTTGGGCTAGAAAATTTAAGAGTGGTTCATGCAAAAGATGAAATTTCTAAAATTTGTATCTGCACCGGAAGTGGCGCAGATCTCATCCAAGATGTAAAAGCAGACGTCTTTTTAACGGGTGATCTAAAATATCACCAAGCCCTTTATGCAAAGGAAAATGGGCTAAATTTAATCGATATAAATCACTATGAAAGTGAACGTTGTTTTGGTGATTTTTTAGCAAAATATTTGCAAAATCTGAAAATTGAAGTTATAATACGCAATTCTAAAAATCCATTTACATATTGCTAACAAAAAAAGGAAACATTATGAATAAATACTTACAACAATTAGTTGAATTATCTGACCTTGATAAACAAATAGATGGCTTTATACCACGCATTCAAGACATAGAAAAGGCTTATAAAAATATAGAAGAAGAGTGCGAAACCATAACGGTTAATATAGAAAGACTAGATGAAGAGGTAAGTGACTTAAAATCTCAAAAATCAGGCACAAATGCTCATATTGCCGAGTTTAGTGCGAAGATAAAAGATGTTGTTAAAAAAAGATCAAATGTAAAAAATGAAAAAGAGTCAAAAGCCTTAAGTCTTGAAGAGGATATTGCAAAAGAGCAACTTGAGGCTGCAAATGAAGAGATTGCTAGACTTGAGAAGCTAATAGATAGTAAAAATAGTCAAAAAGATGAGCTTGGTGCAAAAAAAGCTGAACTTGAAGAGAATTTAAAAAATATAAAAAGTAAAACTTCATCTGAGCTTGAAAATATTGGGAAAGAACGTGAAGAAGTTTATGCCAAAAAAGACAAGCTTATCGCCACTATGAATCAAAAAATTCTCGCATTTTATGAAAAAATTAGAAAATGGGCTCATAACACAGCTGTTGTTCCTGTAAAAAAACAAGCTTGTTATGGTTGCTTTATGCAGATAAATGACAAAACTTTTTCTGCTGTTATCAAGGGCGAAGATATCGTTACATGTCCGCATTGTGGCAGAATTTTGTATAAACAAGAGCAATAACACATTTCGTGATAATAATATATTACTTTCTAGCCTCAATACTCTATCTATTTGGGGCTATCTTTCTACTCATCTTAAGTTTTAAAAAAAAGTATCATAAGTCGATTCCAGCACGTTTTTTCCTCTTTAATAATCCTAAATTTCAAGATGCAGATGTGCATTTTCACGCTTGTTCGTTTGGTGAAGTGCAAGCACTTAAACCTTTGATGCAAAAATTTGATAGCAAAGCCATAAGTGTGGTGACAAATACTGGCTTTGAAGCGGCAAGTAAAATTTGCTCTAACGCGAGATTTTTGCCATTTGAAATTTTTTTGCCATTTTGGCTAAAAAAGAGCAAAATTTTAGTTATTTTTGAGGCTGAGCTTTGGCTTATGCTAGTTTTCATGGCAAAGCTAAAAGGCAGCCGTGTGATATTAATAAATGCGAGAATTTCAGACAGAAGCTACAAAAGCTACTTGAAATTTGGCTTTTTTTATAGGTATCTTTTTAAATTTATAGATAAGATTTACGCTCAAAGTGAGCTTGATAAAGAGCGGCTAAAGTCACTTGGTGCAGGTGAAACAGAGGTCGTTGGTAACATAAAAGCCGCATTTTTGCCAAGCGTGAGTAAAATTTATGAAAAGCCAAAAGCTAGAGTGATCGTGCTAGCAAGCACGCATACAGGCGAAGAAGAGATGATTTTGCAAAATTTAAATTTAAAAGAAAACGATCTCTTGATCATCGCTCCACGCCATCCTGAGAGGTTTACAGAGGTTGAGAAGATAGCAGGCGACTACGCTAAAAAGCATGATTTTAGCTTTGCGAAATTTAGTCAAACGTATAAATTTGAAGCTAAAGTAAATTTGCTTGACACTTTAGGCGAGCTTGTAAATGTCTATGCTATTAGCGATATAGTAGTGCTTGGAGGCAGTTTTGTACCAAATATCGGTGGGCATAATCCAATCGAGTGCGCACAATTTAACCCAGTAATAATAAGCGGTGAGTTTATATTTAACCAAAAGGCGTTATTTAGCCTAGTTGAAAACATCTACATCGCAAAAGCCAGCGAGATTGGCGGTATAATAGATAGTGATGCCAAAAAGAGCAAGATCACTGTGCAAGCAAGCTCTGATGCGATCATAGAAGATATAAGGAGCACTTTATGAGTGAAGAAAAAGCGTATAAAATTTTAGCTAAACAAAAAAATATCTCAAATAACGAGGCAAAGGAGCTAATAGATAGCGGTCTAGTCTATGCTAAGGGGCAAAAGGTGATGATTGCTCGTGCCTTGATGAGTGAAAATACTAAATTTAGCGTCGAAGAGATGCCAAAACCAAGCATTATCTTTGAAGATGAAAATTTAATAGCTATAAACAAGCCTGCTGCCATAACTAGCGAAAAAATCAGCCAAATTTATAAATTTCCACTCCTTCATAGACTCGATAAAGACACGAGTGGCGTGCTACTTCTTGTAAAAAATGACGAATTCGCAGCACTTGCGATAAACGAGTTTAAAAAGATGAAGGTTGAGAAAATTTATGTGGCCGCAGTTAGGGGTATCATGAGCGAAGAAGTGGTTGTAAATGAGCCGATCTTAACGATAAAAAATAAAAATGGCGCTTTTTCGAAGATATCAAAAGATGGCAAAGAGGCGATCAGCGAAATTTCACCACTAATGGTTGTAGGTAAAAAAACGCTTGTAAAAGTTGCCATAAAAACAGGTAGGACACACCAAATAAGAGTACATCTAGCTAGCTTAAATTTACCTATCGTTGGCGATGAGAAATACGGCAAAAATAGGTCAAACAGAATGTTTTTGCATGCTTATTCTATTGCTCTTTTAAATTATAAATTTAAAGCGCCAATCTCAAGAGAATTTAACTCTCTTGGATTTGAGCTATCTAATAAATTTGAAATTTAAAGAGCAATAAAGAAATTATTTAGTAATATACGCCTTTTAATAACAACTTAGAAAGGTGATTAGTGTTCGAACAAATTAGCGAGTCTTTTAGATTAGCTGTTAGCAAGATACGTTTTGTAGATGACGAAAAAGCTCTAAAAAACGCACTTGACGTGCTCAAAAAAGCTCTTTTAAAAGCTGATGTTCACCATAAAGTCACCAAAGATCTACTCGCGTCTATCGAAAGCGAGTTAAAGCAAACTGGCGTTGGTCAAAAGAATTTCCTAGATGCGATCAAATCAAATTTGACGACCATTTTAACAGCTCCTGGTAACCAAGGCTTTGTCTATGCGCCAGTTGCACCAACTATTGTTTTGATGGCTGGCTTACAAGGTAGCGGTAAAACAACGACAACTATTAAGCTTGCAAACTATCTAAAGTTAAGAAAGAAAAAAGTTTTAGTTGCGGCTTGTGATTTGCAAAGATTGGCGGCAGTTGAGCAGCTAAGACAGCTCTGCGTTGCAAATGAGATTGATCTTTTCTTTATAGAAAATGAACATAACCCAATAAAAGTAGCAAAAGAAGCATTAGAAAAAGCAAAAATTGGTCTTTACGATGTGCTTTTAGTGGATACCGCTGGTCGTCTTGCGATTGATGAAAAGTTGATGCAAGAGATAAAAGATGTAAAAAATGCTATAAATCCACATGAAATTTTTTACGTAGCTGATGCTATGAGTGGTCAAGATGCTGTAAAAACAGCTACAAGTTTTAATGAAATTTTAGGAATTTCTGGAGTTATCCTTTCTAAATTTGATTCTGACTCGAAGGGTGGCGTAGCTATTAGTATTGCAAAACAGCTAAATATTCCACTTAGATTTGTCGGTACTGGCGAGAAAGTAGCTGATATTGAGAGTTTTATACCAGATCGTATTGTAAGTCGTATAATGGGTGAGGGTGACTTGGCCACTTTGGTTGAGAAAACATCGACAATTATTGATGAAAAAGAGGCAAAACGTCTAAATCAAAAGATAAAAAAAGGTCAGTTTAACTTTAATGACTTTTTAGATCAAATGGAAAGCGTTAAAAAGCTTGGTAGTATGAAGTCTTTAATGGGGATGATACCTGGTCTTTCAAATATTGCAAATCAGATAAAAGATATAGATCTTGATAATTCAAAAGAAATTTTGCATATTAAGGCTATGATAAACTCTATGACACAAAAAGAGCGTGAAAACCCAGACCTTTTAAATAATAGTAGAAAAAGACGTTTAGCGACTGGTTCTGGACTTTCTCAGGTAGAAGTAAATCGTTTTTTAAAGCAGTTTGAAAATGCCTCAAAACTTGCTAAGAAATTTTCAGGAAAAGGTGGAGCAAAAGGACTTGCAAATATGCTTTCTCAAGCAAATTTAAAAAGACCTGTTTGATAAAAGGGTTTAAATTTGGATATTTGTTATCTAAATTTAAGCTTTATTTAAAAACAAGAGGAGAAATATAATATGGCAACAGTAGTAAGACTAACAAGAATGGGACGTAAGAAAAGACCTTTTTATCGTATAGTTGTTACAGATAGCAGAAAAAGACGTGATAGTGGCTGGATAGAAAGTATTGGCTATTACAATCCTATGGTTGAGCCAAATGTTATAAATTTCAACAAAGAGAGATTAGATTACTGGAAAAGCGTTGGTGCTAAACTTAGCGATAGAGTTGTACAAATTACAAAATAATGGTTAAAAATTTTTTATACGAATATGCCAAGTTGATTGCCGATTTTCCTGATAAAGTAAGTGTTGATCGCAAGGAACTTGGTGAAAATTTTGCTGAGATAATCATAAGTGCTGATAAGGTTGATACGGGAAAACTTATCGGCAAAGATGGCAAAATGATAAACGCTATAAAGACCGTTATTATTGGTTGTAAAGCCAAAGATAATACAAGTTATAGGGTAACGGTAAAAGCTATTGAATAGTGATATTGTTGAAGTCGCTACCATTGGAAGGTGTGTTGGTTTAAAGGGCTACTTAAAGCTTCACAATAAGAGCGACTTCCCAGAACAGTTTAAAAAAGGTGCAACCTTTTTTGACAAAAACAATGATCAGCTGACCATAAAAGACTATAATAGACAAAAAGAGCTGGTTTTATTTGAAAATTTTGATGACTTAGATCTTGCTAAAACGCTTGTAAATAGAACTATATATACCACAAAAGAGCTCACTAGAAAAAACTGCAAATTAAAAAAAAATGAATTTTTTCAGTTTGATATTATTGGCTTAAAAATTATAGAAAATGGTGAAATTTTGGGTATTGTAGAAGATATCCAAGATAATTTTGCAAATTCACTTTTATACATAAAAACTGATGAAGAGCTTACCTTAGGTGGTAAACCAAAGAATTTTTACATTCCATATTTAGAGCATTTTATTATAAGTGTAAATTTAGACAATGAAGAGATTTTGGTAAAAGGTGCTAGAGCCATTTTAGAAAATTCATGAAATTTACGTTTATTACACTTTTTGAAAATTTAGTTAAACCTTATTTTTGTGATTCTATTTTAAAACGTGCAATTGGTAATAAATTTATTGAAATTGATTTTATGAATCCAAGAAATTTTACTGAAGATAAACATAATAAAGTTGATGATTATATGATTGGAGGCGGAGCAGGACTTTTGATGTTTCCACAGCCTTTGGATGAGTCGATCAAATTTCTAAAAGAAAAAGATAAAAATGCTCATGTGATATTTTTAACGCCAGCTGGTAAAAAATTTAATCAAAATGATGCAAAGAGGCTTTCTAAAAAAGATCACATTTGTTTTGTTTGTAGTAGATATGAAGGTCTTGATGAACGAGTTGTTGAGCTTTGGGCAGATGAAGTTTTTTGTATAGGTGATTTTATTTTAACTGGCGGAGAGCTTCCTGCGCTTTGTATGAGTGATGCAATATCAAGAAATATACCTGGAGTTTTAGGAAACGATATGAGCCTTGAAGTTGAGAGTTTTGAGGATAATTTACTTGAAGCCCCATCTTTTACAAAGCCTGATAATTTTAGATCAATCTTTGTGGTTTCAGAGTTTTTAAAGGGTAACCATGCTAAAATCCACACTTTAAAAAATAAGATGGCTCACTGCAAAACAAGGTTCTTTCGCCCTGATTTATATCAAAAGCTTAAGCCACATAAATAAGGAAAAACATGAGAAATAAATACATTGAAGCATTTGAAAATGCTCAAATTGCTAGTAAAAATATTCCTGACTTCCGTGCAGGAGATACATTGCGTGTTGCTACTCGTATTCACGAAGGCGATAAAACTAGAATTCAAAATTTTGAAGGCATTTGTATAGCTAGACGTGGTAGCGGTACCGGTGAAACATTTATCATTAGAAAAATTGGTGCTAATAGTGTTGGCGTTGAGAGAATTTTTCCAATTTTTAGTGATTCTATCGAAGAGATAAAAGTTCTTAGAAAAGGTCGTGTTAGAAGAGCTAAATTATTCTATCTACGTGACCTTCGTGGTAAAGCTGCTAAAATCCGCGAACTTAGAAAATAATCTTACTATCTGTCCTGAAGTCTATTCAGGACTTTTAATCTTCTTTTTAAATTTAATTTTTTTAAATATTTTTTTGTTTTTAATATTAAAAAATCTATTTATTTTTATTGTTTTTACCGCTAGGCTATAAAAATTTAAAATATATACAAAGTTTCAGATACCTTATATACTAAATTTATTTATTTTCTACTTCTTCTTATTTGTATACCAAAATAAAAAAATAACACAACAAAGAATTACTCCAAGCATTATTGATACAACTATCATAGTAGCATTTTTAGTTTCATTAAATGGTAAGCCTTGTGTATTCATACCAAAAAAGCCAGTTATAAGATTTAATGGCAGCATTACAGCTGATATCATTGTCAAAATATAAATATTTTGATTGATTTTGTCGTTTTTTATACTTTGTATAAATGTATAAATATCATCGATTCTGCATGCATATTCATTGGCCATTGTTCTAAAAACATTTGCCTCATGAGTACTATTTTTAAGCTCTTTTTTTAAATTTTGTTGCTCACTTTGACAAATCGAAAGTGTCTCATAAAAGTGAGATATCTTGTTTTGAAATTTTCTAATCTCGTATTTTAAGAAGTGGTGTCTTTTGATAAATTTGTTAAAGTTTTTTCGACTAGCGTAAATTTTTTCATACTCGTTTAGTTCTTCTTGATGCTCTAAAATTTTATTTGCATATTCATTACATAGCTTTTTAAGGGCTGTTTCAAACTCGTTTTTATCACATTCGTGATCAAAGTCTTCTTTATAAATTTTGCCATTTTTAAATAAAAATTTATAGCTTTGTTTTTGCGTGAAAGAAACAAGCAAAATATAGTCGTATTCATCGCCATAAAAATATCCACAAACTGAACTTTTATAGCTCATTTTTTACCCTTTTAGCATAAAAATTTCTCTTAAATTTGGCAAATTCGCCTCTTTCTATTGCCTCTCTCATCTCTTTCATCAAATTTAGATAGTAGTGCAGGTTGTGAAGGCTTGCTAGCCTAAAAAATGTGAGCTCTCTTGCCTTAAAAAGGTGATTTAGATAGCCTCTGGGGTAGCGTTTGCAGGTATAGCACTGACACTGCGGGTCAATTGGCGCGTGGTCGTTTATAAATTTAGCTGATTTTATATTTATCTTGCCAAAGCTAGTAAAGAGCGTGCCGTTTCTTGCGTTTCTTGTTGGCATGACGCAGTCAAACATATCAACGCCTCGCTCCACGTTTTCTACGAGATCCTCTGGCGTGCCAACGCCCATTAGATAACGCGGTCTTAGCTCATCCATAAATGGCATAACCGCCTCAACAGTGTCATACATCGCCTCATTACTCTCGCCAACACTAAGACCTCCTATCGCAAGGCCATCAAATGGCAACTCATTTAAAGCTTCGGCGCAAAATTTACGCGCATCATAATCAGTACCTCCTTGAACGATGCCAAAGATGTTTTGCTCTAAGCCAACGCCTTTACTTTGCATAAATTTATGATAATCAATCGCCTCTTTTGCCCATTTTATCGTTCGCTTTATGCTTAGATCGATCCTCTTTGGCTCAGCAGGTAGGGCAACCAAATCATCAAGTATCATCATAATGTCGCTACCTAGATCGTATTGCGTATCAAGAACGGACTTTGGCGTAAAATAGTGCGTGCTGCCGTCGATGTGGCTTTTAAATTTTATCCCACCATCATCGTTTTTGGTGTTTGATCTAAGCGAGAATGCCTGAAACCCACCGCTATCTGTTAAAAATGAGCGCTCAAATTTAGAAAATCCATGAAGCCCGCCAAACTCGCGCACGACCTTGCTTCCGGGGCGCAGATACATGTGGTAGGTGTTCGCTAAGATTATCTTTGCGTCTAAAATTTCACTCATATCAAAGGCGTCTAAGCTTTTAACCGCACCAACCGTGCCAACTGGCATGAAAACTGGCGTTTGTATCACGCTATGGGCAGTTGTTAGGATACCACGCCTTGCGTTTCCATCTTTTTTTATAACTTCAAATTTCATTGTTATCCCTTATTTTCTGATTTTTTATTTTAACAAAATTTATAATATAATCTAGAAATTTTAAGGCAAAGGAACTTTTTGCAAAATAAAAATGATGTCATTTTTGTAGTGGCAAATGGCGCTCAGACTATAAAATTTATAGGTGAGTTTAGCTATAAAGACGCAAAAAATTTACAAAGCATTTTTAAAAAAATCCAAAAACTTAACGGCAATATTAAATTTGATTTTAGTGAGCTAAAGAGCATTGATTACGCTGTTTTGATACTTTTAAGAAATGCACTAAATGGTAAGAAATTTGAGATCATTACAAATGATGAGAAGATAAAGGCGATGGGTGATCTTTTAAATGATGAAAAGATTGATTTTAACTATATGCCGCCGCACAATAGTCTAAATTTCTTCTCACGACTCGGTGAAAAAATTTGTGAAGGTTTTGTGAATTTAGCTGAGTTTGGCACGTTCTTGGGCGAATTTTTAATAAAAAGCGTAAAAATTTTATTTAATCCAGCCAGTCTTAGATTTAGGGAATTTAGTAACTATATAAAAGATGGCGGCGTAAATGCCGTTTTTATCGTATCCCTCACCGCTTTTTTGATAGGTGTTGTGCTTGCCTATCTTGGCAGTGCGATGCTTGCAAGCTTTGGGGCAAGTATATTTATAGTAGAGATCATGGGTATGCTAACGCTTAGAGAGGTGGCCCCACTCATCGCTGCTATCGTCATCGCGGGTAGATCAGCCTCTAGTTTTACTGCTCAAATTGGCGCTATGAAGCTAACCGAAGAGATAGACGCGATGAAGACGATGGGCTTTGAGCCATTTAACTTCTTGGTGCTGCCACGCATCATTGCCATGGTACTTTGCGTGCCTGTCATTATCTTTATAGCTGACGCGATAAGTATCTTAGGGCAGATGATTATTTGCCAAACGATACTTGATATCAGCTTTAGCGACTATTTAAATAGATTTCGCGAGATGGTCGAGCTTAGGCACTTTGCTGTTGGTATGATAAAGGCTCCATTTTTTGGTGCGGTGATAGCGATCATTGGCTGCATGAGGGGATTTGGTGTTAGTCAAAACGCCCAAAGCCTTGGAGCAATGACAACAGTTAGCGTCGTAAATGCGATATTTTGGGTCATTGCGCTTGATGCATTTTTCGCGATAATTTTTATGTGGCTAAAGATATGAATGAAATAATAGTTGGAAAAAACATAACGACAAGTTATGGCGATAAGATAATGCACGATAATGTGAGCTGGAGCGTTAAAGAGGCTGAAATTTACGGCTTTTTAGGTGGCAGTGGCGCTGGTAAAACGACTCTTATGAAGACGATGATATATCTAAAAAAGCCAAGCGAGGGCGATATATTTTTTGATGGCGTCAATATGTGGAAAAGTAGTCAAGAGGAGCAGCAAGAGATCAAACTAAAAATTGGGACAATGTTTCAATTTGGCGCACTTTATAGCTCGATGACAATCCTTGATAATGTGGGTGTTTTGCTTCATGAGTACTCTAAATTTAACAAGCGCCAGATCGATGAGATAGCGATGTTTTGGATACAAAAGGTGGGGCTTAAAAAAGAGGTTTCAATGCTCTATCCAAGCGAGCTAAGTGGCGGTATGAAAAAGCGTGCTGCGCTAGCAAGAGCTTTGGTACTAAGCCCAAGGGTGCTATTTTTAGATGAGCCAAATAGTGGCCTCGATCCTGTTAGCTCACGCCAGATGGATGCACTCATAAAAGAGCTTCGTGATAGCATCGGCGTGACTGTTGTCATGGTGACTCATGATGCTGATAGTATTTTTGATATTTTGGATAGATTTTTGATAATAGATAACAAAAAAATAGCCTTTGAGGGAAATATAAAAGAGCTTGAATATCTTAAAAACAACCCACTTGAAGAGCTATTTAAAATGAGGAAAAAGTAGATGGAAAATAGAAATTCTTATACCATTGTTGGCATGTTTTTTATGGCTTGCCTTACAGCATTTGCGATATTTATCTGGTGGATGACTAGTAAAAATAATACAAAGGTTGATTTTAAAGAGTACTACATCCACACGACTGAGCTGCCAAGTGGATTAAAGGTCGATTCTACGGTTAAATTTATCGGTGTGCCAGCCGGAAGTGTTAGTGATATAAATTTTGTCGATAACAAAAATGCTCTTATAAACATCACAATGAAAATTAGAGAAGATCTGCCGATAAAGGCCGATAGCGTGGCAAGTATAGAAGTTCAGGCCATCAGCGGTGTGGCTAGTGTAAATATAAGCCGTGGCACAAAAGACTTTGCGTCAGGTCAAAAGCCTATCTTGCAGCTTGAAGAGAGCCTCTTTTCAAAGCTTGGAAATAACGCTGAAAACATCACCTTAAAGATAAATCAAACACTTGATAAAGTCGATAACTTTTTCTCGCCTGAAAATATCGCTCACGTAGAGTCAGTCCTTAAAAATATTGATAAATTTACACAAGTTTTAACAGATGAAGAGGGGCTAAGTGAGGTTGATAGTATCGTTAAAAATGTAAAAAATTTTACAGATACTTTAAACAAAACCGACACAAAAGAACTTGCTAAAAATTTAAATAGACTAATTTCAAATGCAAACCAAGTTTTTGTATCGGCAAATTCGGCTATCACCGGATATAATTCGCTGCAAGAGCTCATCGCTAAAAAGGCTAAAGACGGCGAATACGACCTTAGAAATACGGTTGGACCGTTATTAAGAGAAGCGAGTGATTTTTTGAATGGATTTGACAAGACACTTCGTGAATTTAGAGGTGCGCTTCAAAGGCTTGAAGATAATCCTTACGAGTTTTTCTTCACAAATCCAGTGCCAAACGACAAAGGAGATAAGAAATGAGAAATTTGATATGTATAGCGGCTACTTTTTTCTTTCTTGGCTGCTCGCTAAAGACGGACGTGCCAGTTGCAACGATGTATGAAATTCACTATTCAAATAAGGCTTGTTCAGCTGAAAATAAGCAAAAAGAGCTAAAAAATGTCTTCATCGAAAATGTAAGCGCTCTTGATATGGTCGATACTAGAAAAATTTTGATTGTGGCTGAGAATAATAAAATCAGATATCTAAGCGACGCTAAATTTGTATCTGAGCCAAGCGAAATGGTCTATAAATCGCTTGTAAAAGGGCTTTATTCAAACTGCGCTGCAAAGCCGATATTTTCGCCAAATGCAAAAGATCTTAGGCTAAAAGTTAGCATCATCTCACTTCAGATAAGAGGCGACAAGGCCGAAGTTTCACTAGCTTATGAGCTGTTTAATGCAAACACTTCGCTAAAATCTGGCATGATCACGAAAGAAATTCTTTGTCCAGATCCAAGCTCAAGTACTATTTTTGATACGATAAATAAGGCTACAAATTTAGCAATCGATACGCTAATCTCTGAAATAATCTCTTAAATTTTCTTGGCTGTAAATTTTAAATTTATAGCCAAAATAGCTTATTTTAAAGACCTTTTGTTATAATGTGAGCTTTAAAATACGGAGAATTGATGAAGAAAATTTTAATAATCGCAGATGGAACTTTCGCAAGAAATTTTTTAAACAGACTGCTTGAAACAAAATCAAATTTGCATCACTATATCGTTGTTTCAAGTGAGGATTACAGTCAAAAATCAAATTATGAAAATTTTACATTTTACCAGTTTGACCCAACTAGTCTTTCAAAGCTAAAAAGCGTAAGCGATGGCTATTTTAGTCAGTTTTGTATAGTTTGCGATGATAAAAATGAGGCAGTTGCTGTTTATGAAAATTTAAGACAGATCAGCACAAAGACCGAGACTGTTTTTATGAGCTCATGGGAGCTTGATGAAAAATGCAAAGAAATATTTGCAAGCGATAAACACTTAAGCGTGGTTGATATCAGAGATATTGCAGCATCAAGGCTTATGGACTATTTACCAGATCTGCCGGTTTTAGCCGATAATATCGGGCTTAGCGAGGGTGAGATCATGGAAGTTAAGGTGCCAATAGGTAGCTCTTATATGTATCGTCACATCAGCTCAGTAGCTCAAAAAAAATGGCGAATAGCTCTCATATATCGAGGCAGCGAGATCATCTTGCCAAAGCCAAATGTAATGATACAGCCAAGCGATATACTGCTAATCGTTGGTGATCCAAATGTGCTTCAAAATGTTTACCGCTCGATCAAGCGTGAAAGTGGACAGTTTCCAAGTCCATTTGGTAGCAATATCTATGTGCTGATCGACATGATCTCAATGGATAAAGAACGTGTTAGCAAGCTCATAAAGGATAGCTTGTATTTGCATTCAAAGCTAAATAATAAACGCCTTTTTTTTAGAGTGATAAATCCAACTTTAGGTGAAAATTTAGATACTTTAAAAGCAATAAAAGAGAAAAATATCATTGTTTTGATGGATTATTTTAATAGTGATAACAAATCTATAAAATATGATGTTTTAAAGCACGACATCGGCCTAATCTTAAGCGATGATAAATACTTTTTTAAATTTAAAAAGCTATTTTATGAGCTAAAACTTCCAGTGCTAAAAACGGGTAAAATTTTGCTCTCAAATATAAAAGAGGGCGTTATACTAGGCGATCAAAGTCAAGAAGTGGAGAATCAATCAGCCGTGATAACAGACTGCTGTGCACAGCTTGATTTGGAGATGAAATTTTACTATTTTGATAATAAGCATAGCGATGATGAGGCGTTAAGAGAGCATTTTGAGAGCATTAGCGCGCTATTTTCTAAGCGTATAAAGATAGAAAATCACAATCTTAAAAATCCACTTGTAAAACTAAAAAATACAAAAGATCTGCTTCATTTTGTGATGTTTACTAAAAGCGTGGCAAATGGTGGGGCATTTGCCTTTTTATCAACAAATTTAAATAGGCTTTATAAGAAGCTAAGCCAAAATGCACAGCTTTTTGTGCCAGTAAGTGAGTAAAAATGCAGATAAATTTAAATCTTAAAGAAAAAGCATCAAGCTATAAAATTTATATAAATGAGCTTGAGAGACTAGAGCTAAAAGGCAAGGTTGGCATCGTTACAAACGCTAAAGTAGCGGGGCTTCATCTTGAAAAGCTACTTAGTGTTTTGAAGTGTGATGAGAAATTTATCATAAGTGTGCCTGACGGCGAAGAGTATAAAAACCTTGAAACGGTAGAGCAAATTTTAGAGCATCTTTTTGTGAGTAAATTTGATCGCTCATCTACGCTAATCGCCTTTGGTGGTGGCGTCATAAGCGATATGACTGGCTTTGCGGCGAGCATCTATGAAAGAGGAATAAATTTCATAAATATCCCAACTACGCTTCTAGCGCAAGTTGATGCGAGTGTGGGCGGAAAGACTGGTGTGAATAATAAATTTGGCAAAAATTTAATAGGCTCTTTTTATCAGCCAAAGGCAGTTTTTTGCGATATAAATTTCTTAAAGACATTGCCAAAGAGAGAATTTGCAGCTGGCGTGGCTGAGGCTTTAAAGATGGCGATAACCTTTGATAAAGAGATGTTTGATTGGCTAAAAAGCGTAAATTTAGATGATGAAAACTTAGCTAAGCTGGTTGAAAAGTCGGTAATTTTAAAAGCAAAAGTGGTTGAACAAGATGAGAAAGAAAAAGGGCTAAGAGCCATCCTAAACTACGGACATACCTTTGCTCACGTTATAGAAAATGAGACAAATTATAAAGAATTTTTACATGGCGAAGCAGTGGCGATAGGTATGAATATGGCAAATCGCTTAAGCGTAAAACTAGGACTCATGAGCGAGGCAGAGACTGAAGAGATCAAGCAGGTTTTAGTAAAATTTGATCTTCCGGTAAGTTATAAAATACAAAACGAAAATGCATTTTATGAGGCATTTTTTATGGATAAAAAGACAAAAGATGATAAGATAAATTTCATCATTGCAGATAAAATCGGCAGTGCGATCATCAAAAATGACGTCAAAAAAGAAGACGTTTTAAAAATTTTAAGAGAATTTAAATGAAAAAGATCCTATTTTTAATACTTTTTTGCTTTACCCTTTATGCCGAAGAAAACGTTACGCTTGAGCAAAATGTCTCACAAAATTTACAAAATAACGAGCTTATTAAAGATATTTCAAATCTAGATAACTCCTTAAAAAACAATATCTGGATCACAAGGTATGCTAACTATAACACTTATCAAAGGCTTATTGATGAGCTTGAAAAAAATGAAAATGAACTAAAGAAACTGGACAAAAGCTCAAGAAGAGGCAGCGATATCATAAAGAGAATCCAAACTCTAAAAGAGCAGATAAATTTACTAAAAGAGTATGAAAAAACGCCATTTTCAAATATGCTAGCAGCCCCTGAAATGGATACTCCACCAAGGATAACAAGTCCTGTTGCACTTATATCTGGCTTTTCGTATATCAAAAAGATAAAGAGTGATAAGATCGAGTATCAAAGGCATATAAAAGAGCTTGATACGCTTTTGGAAAAGCTTGAAACAAAAGAAAATTTACTAAATAGACTAAATTTGATCGAAGAAAATGAGCAAAATAGGGAAAGCCTAAACTTGGTAAAACAAGAAATAGGCGACTTTAAAGCGGCAAAACAGATCGCTGATACAACTTATAATGTCTATGAAAAAAGGGCTGATGAGGCTATAAATTTAACCACCTCTGATATAAAAGCTCAGTTTTTAAGCATGGGTTATACAGCTATCATCATTCTTTTGACGATCGGGCTAACATTTATCGCTAAATTTATCGTTAAAAGAACGATTACTGATAATGAGAGATTTTACACGGTCAATAAATTTTTAAACGTTTTAAATATCACCGTTATCATCATAATCTTACTTTTTTCGTATATCGAAAACGTCACATATTTAGTAACCGTGCTAGGTTTTGCTTCGGCTGGTATCGCCATTGCAATGAAAGATATGTTTATGAGTATGCTTGGCTGGATGGTGATCATGTTTGGCGGCTCTATACATGTGGGTGACAGGATCAGAGTGCTTCATGATGGTAGCGAATTTGTGGGCGATGTGATCGATATCTCTTTACTTAGGCTGACTGTTTTTGAGGATGTTAGCTACTCTACTTATAAGACAAACCGCCGTGCAGGTAGAATTATCTTTGTGCCAAATAACTATATCTTTACCGATCTCATCGCAAACTATGCTCATTATGGCATGAAGACCGTTTGGGATGGTATAGATATCGTTATTAGCTTTGATAGTAATCATAAAAAAGCTGTGTATCTAGCAAGAAATGTCGTTAAAAAATACTCAAAAGGCTACACTGATATCGCAAAACGCCAGATGAATAAACTAAGAAGCCAATACAGTATCAAAAACCCAAACGTCGAGCCAAGAATTTATACATTTTTTGAGCCTTATGGTATAAATGTCTCATGCTGGTATATGGCAAATTCTTATGCGACTTTGGCTCTTAGAAGTACTATTAGCGCAGAGATAATAGAAGCATTTTTAGCTCAAGATGATATAAAGATCGCTTATCCAACACAAACCATGTTTATAGGTAAAAAAGAAAATCCAAGCGATCATACCGCTCATAGCGAGCAAGAGAGTGAAAATTCTTAATGCAAAAGATATTTTTTAAAACATTTGGATGTCGCACAAATATCTACGATACCGAGCTTTTAAAAAGCTACATCAAGGACTACGAGATCACAAACGACGAAGAGAGCGCAGATATCGTGGTCATAAACTCGTGCACTGTTACAAATTCTGCCGATAGCGGTGTCAGAAACTACATAAACGGCGTAAAAAGGCGTGGAGCGAAGGTAGTGCTGACTGGATGTGGCGCGGTTAGTAAGGGTAAAGAGCTATTTAATAGCGGTATATTTGGCGTACTTGGAGCTAGTAAAAAGAGCGATCTAAATGAGCTTTTAAAGCAAGAAAAGCCATTTTTTGAGCTTGGGAATTTAAACTCAGTTGATAAAAATATAGTTACAAATTACGAAAATCACACAAAGGCTTTTATAAAAATTCAAGAAGGCTGCAACTTTAGCTGCAGCTACTGCATCATCCCTTCGGTTCGCGGCAAGGCTAGAAGCATGGATGAGGCTATGATATTAAAAGAGGCAAGAATTTTAGCCCAAAACGGCTATAATGAGCTTGTCTTAACTGGCACAAATATAGGCAGTTACGGCAAAGATACAAATAGCTCTCTTGGTAAGCTTTTAGCAAACTTGGGTAAAATTTCTGGCATTAGACGCATTAGGCTTGGAAGTATCGAGCCAAGCCAGATAGATGAGAGCTTTAGAGAAATTTTAAAAGAAGAGTGGCTGGAGCGTCATCTGCACATCGCACTTCAGCACACGAGTCAGGCGATGCTAAAGATCATGCGAAGACGAAATAATGCATTTAGTGATTTGGAACTTTTTAATGAGCTTAGCTCTCTTGGCTTTGCCCTTGGCACGGACTATATCGTGGGTCATCCTGGTGAGAGTGAGGAAATTTGGGTAGAGGCTGTGGAAAATTTTAAGAAATTTCCTATCACACATCTGCACGCTTTTGTCTATTCGCCAAGGCGTGATACGCACTCAGCTACGCTAAAAAGCGATGTTAGCGGTGATGTGGCAAAAAGTAGGCTAAAAATTTTAGAAAGCATAGCTTTGCAAAATAATGAAAATTTTAGAAAAAAACATAACGGAGCTTTGAAAATTTTAGTCGAGCAAAAAAATGGTGAGTTTTACGAGGGCTTTGATCAGTTTTACAACAAAGCTAAAATTTTAAGCCAAAAAGATATAACAAAAGAGTGGGTGGAGGTAAGCGAATATGAAGTTAAGCCAGATGCCAATTATGCAAAAATTTAAATTTAATAAAAAAAATATCCTAATAATCGCAGCTATCGCATTAATCAGTGTGCTGTTATTTGCCGTTAGTAAAGAGCCACGAAATATCACATATTTGCAATATATGCAGCTAATGGATGGAAATTTTATAGACCGCGCTGTAATCGATGATGATGAAGTCGTGCTTTATGCACAAAACAATCGTTTTTCAATCATAAAAGAGGGCATCGATCTAAAAGAGCTTATTAAAAAAGTGCCTGTTGAAAAGACTAAGCAATATATCACTCCTGGCATGATCTGGGGATTTATCATCTTTGTCTGCTTTGTGCTTTGGTATGCTTATATCTTTAGAAGTATTAGGAAAAAAGAGGAGAGCTTGCTTAGCAAAAAAGAGGGTGTATTTGAGATAGAAAGCGTGCTAAATCAAAACACTATGCCAGTCATCTCAAATGTGAGATTTAGCGATGTGGCAGGCATTAGTGAGGTTAAAAGCGAGCTTAGCGAGATAGTTGATTTTCTAAAAAATCCACAAAAATATAGAAATTTTGGTATCAAAATGCCAAAAGGCGTGCTAATGATCGGCCCTCCAGGCGTTGGTAAGACGCTTGTGGCAAAGGCAGTTGCTGGCGAGGCAAATGTGCCATTTTTTTATCAAAACGGTGCAAGCTTTGTGCAAATTTATGTCGGCATGGGCGCAAAGAGAGTACGAGAGCTTTTTAGTAGAGCCAAGTCCTATGCGCCCTCAATCATCTTTATCGACGAGATAGACGCTGTTGGTAAGAGCAGGGGTGGGACTAGAAACGACGAGCGAGAAGCTACGCTAAATCAGCTACTAACCGAGATGGATGGCTTTGAAGATAACTCTGGTGTCATCGTCATAGCTGCTACAAATAGGATCGAGATGATCGATGAGGCGCTACTTAGATCAGGGCGTTTTGATAGGAGAATTTTTCTTTCTATGCCTGATTTTAACGACAGAGTGGCGATCTTAAACACATATCTAAAAGATAAAAACTGCGAAGTGGCGGCTGAGGATATCGCTAAAATGAGCGTTGGCTTTTCAGGTGCGGCACTCAGTACGCTTGTAAATGAAGCTGCGATAAATGCCCTAAGAAACGGCGAGAGTGTGCTTAAGATGAGGGACTTTGAGGCTGTTTTAAATAAGGTCTTGCTCGGCAAGAAAAAGGTGCTAAGCTATAGCGAAAACGAGAAGAAGATACAGGCCATCTATCAAGGAGCAAAGGCACTAAGTGCTTACTGGTTTGATGTGAAATTTGAAAAAATTTCTCTTATAGAAGATAGGTTTATGGCTACAGAGCAAGAGATCGAGTCAAAGTCGCAGATGATATCTCGTATCAAGGTGCTCATCGCTGGTATGTGCAAGCTTGAGATAGATGAAAATGACATCTTTTCAAACTCAAGTAGTGATCTAAATTTAGCCAAAGAGATCGCTTCAAAGATGGTTTATGAATATGGTATGGGAAGCTCTTTTGTGCCAAATCCAAACGATGTAGAAGAAATTTTAAAGCAAGCAAAAGAGGAGATCGCATCCTTTTTAAAAGGCACAAATGAGCAAATCGCAAAGATTAGCTCATATCTGCTAGCATACGAGAGCGTAGATAAAGAGACGCTGGCGAAAATTTTAAATGAAAACTATTAAAAGGTAAAAGATGAAAGCAAAGATAGGAATTTTAACATTATCAGATCGTGCAAGTGGTGGCATCTATGAAGATAAGTCTGGTCCAGCCATACGTGAAGTGCTTGATAGCTGGATAGTGAGCGAAAAAGAGTATTTTTGCGAAGTTATACCAGATGAGTTTGAGCTAATAAAAGAGAAGCTCATACACATGGTAGATGTGCTTGATTGCGATCTTGTGCTAACGACCGGTGGTACTGGACCAGCTCTTAGAGATGTTACCCCAGAGGCAACAGAGGCAGTTTGTGAGAAGATGATGCCAGGCTTTGGCGAGCTAATGAGAGCTGCGAGCTTAAAATACGTCCCAACAGCGATCCTGTCACGCCAAACAGCAGGCATAAGAGGCCACGCGCTCATCATAAATTTACCAGGACAGCCAAAGGCGATAAAAGAGTGCTTGGAGCCGGTATTTCCAGCGGTGCCATACTGTATCGATCTAATAGGTGGTGCATTTATAGAAACCGATGAAAGTGTGATGAAAGCCTTTCGTCCAAAATCAAAGAAAATTTCATAAATTTAGCTTGTTCTAGGGCTTACGCTAAAGGCTCTTGACTTGTTTTATTGATTATTAGAAATTTTATAAGTTATAGCTGATTTTTTACTTTTGTTGATCTTTACTTAAAAATTTTTATGTTCATAGATAGCTGATCTAACAAAATATATAAAATTATATGTATTATTATACGAAAAATTTTATATATTTTTATTTTTTACTATATCTTTTATCTCGTTTATATCGCCGTTCATTGCTAGGCTCATGAAGCAAATGCCATTTGCGCCTGCCTTTATGGCCTCTTTGTAGTTCCCGCTGTCTAGTCCGCCAAGTGCGAAAATTTCTTTATCAAAGCTCTTTAGCTCGCTTATAAAATTTAGCCCTTTTGGCTCTAAACCCGCCTTGCAAGAGGTGGCAAATATATGAGAAGCTACGAGGACATCAGCGATAGTGGCTGAAATTTTAGCCTGCTCTAGGTTGTGAGCTGGGGCGTAAATTTTAGCTGTTTTTCTAAATTCTTCTAAAAAAACGCCGTGATTTTTAAAAAAATCAAGCTGCGCCGAAGTGAGCCAAAAGTCGCTCTTTAGCTTGCAAGCTACGTCAAAAAAGTGATTAATGATAAATTTCTTGCGGTAGTTTTCACAAATTTGAGCCACAACCCTAGCAAGATCATAAAAATGAGCCTCGCTTAGCCCCTTTGCGCGAAGCAAAATTTCATCCACACCAGCCTTACAAAGTAGCTGAATCCTCTTTAAAAAATCATCGCCATCATAGCTTTCAAAGTCAGCCACGCAGAGAATTTTAAACATAGACATACTCGCTCATCAAGGGCTCTAGGCCGTTTGCTTTTATCATTGCTTTTATCTCATCCACGCTTCTGTCGTCGCTTATCTCAAACTGCTCGTCGCCCTTTTTCTCTTCGCCGTGAGCGCCGATGCTTACTTTTACGCCAGCGCTTATCTTGTTTGCAGCGATCTTTACGGCGTTGTCGCGAAATTTCGCCTTTTCTCTGGTTGAGATCGTTATGCTGGCTGTTGGCATGAAAATTCTATAAGCGCAGATCACTTGCAAAAGCTCGCGCTCGCCCACGTCACGCGGATTGATGCGGTCGTTGTTGATGATAGGGCGAAGTCTTGGGCATGAAAACGCGATCTCAGCATGCGGATACTTCTTTTGAACCAAGCTTGCGTGAAGTGCCGTAGCAAAGGCGTCAAGTCTAAAGTCATCTATGCCAAGAAGTGCCGCAAAGCCAACTCCTCTCATGCCTCCAAGAAGCGCTCGCTCTTGTGCATTTAAGCGGTATGGGAAGATCCTTTTATTGCCGCCAAGGTGGATTTTTTCGTATTTTGTGGGATTGTAGGTCTCTTGAAAGACGGTCACGTAGTCTGCGCCACTTTTGTGAAGTAGGGCGTAGTCCTCAGAGTTTAGTGGATAAATTTCAACCCCAACGACTTTAAAAAATTTCTTTGCCAAAGCGCAGGCATTTGCGATGTAAGTGACACTTGAGTTTGTCTCACTCTCGCCAGTTAGGATCAAAATTTCTTCTAAACCGCTCTTTGAAATTTCTCTTAACTCCCTTGTGATCTCCTCGTCGCTTAGCTTTGCTCTTTTTATATTATTTTTAGCGTTAAAACCGCAATAAACGCAGAGATTATCGCAGTAGTTTGCTATGTAAAGCGGTGTAAAAAGCGTGATATTTGAGCCAAAATTTGCCCTTGTCTTAGCCTGAGCTAGCTGGGCTATTGGCTCTAAAAATGGCGCTGCAGCAGGCGAGAGTAGGGCTTTTAAATTTTCAAGTGAGCAGTGCTTTGCGTTAAGAGCTGCTTTTACGTCAGCCTCGGTGTAAATTTCAGGTTTGTAGCTCGCACGCTCTTTTAAAATCTCATCCATAATGTCGCTACCAACGTCCTGCATGTGAGGTAGTAGCTGCATGTGATCAGTTTTAGTAAAATTCATCAGTCTAAAAATCCAGTGAGCGGAGATGAGGCATTTGCGCTTTTGCTCTTTGCGCCAAGGCCTGCTAGATAGGCGTTGCGACCAGCGATGATCGCCTCTTTGAAGGCTCTTGCCATGAGCGGGATATTTTTAGATGAGGCGATGGCGGTGTTTGCCATGATAGCAGCCGCTCCCATCTCCATAGCTTCGCACGCTTGTGAAGGCCTGCCTATGCCAGCATCAACGATGATCTGCGTATCAAGCTCGTTTATCAAAATCTCAATAATATCTTTAAAAACTAGCCCTTGGTTTGAGCCAATGGGCGCAGCTAGAGGCATTATGCAGCTTGCTCCCGCACTTAGCATCGCTCTTGCGGCATTTAGATCTGGAAACATATATGGCATCGGCACAAAGCCGTCATTTGCCAGCGCCTCGCACGCTTTTATCGTCTCAGCGTTGTCTGGAAAGAGAAATTTAGAGTCAGTGATGATCTCTATCTTAACAAGCTCTCCACACCCAAGCTCACGTGCGAGCTGGGCGATACGAACAGCCTCTTTAGCGTTTCTAGCACCACTTGTGTTTGGCAAAAGCGTCACACCTTTTGGGATAAAGTCGAGTATATTTCGCTCTTTGCTCTCGTTTATGCGCCTAAGAGCAAGGGTTAGGATCTGCGCTCCAGCCTCGTTTATGGCTGAGTCGATGAGCTCGTGCGAGTACTTGCCAGAGCCAAGGATGAAGCGGCTTTGAAACTCCTTGCCGCCAAGGATCAAGCTATTATTTTGCAACTTACGCCTCCAAGCCCATAAGTAGCCTAATGGCTAAATTTGCCTCGTGGTTTGCGCAGATCGCAACGCGCGGTGCCATGAGCCCTTGACCGATCTTCGCCTCGTTTGTGAGGTCGCCACAAAGATAGACATTTTTGGCAAATTTTATGGTTTTTATGAGATTTGAGCTAAAGTGTCCAGCCATACCAGAGGCACCGATGATCTTTTTATCTTTTAGGCTAGCACCAGCTTCGTTTAGTATCATCGCCTTGCCAGCGACGTTGTCAAAGGCCTCGCATAAAATTTCACACTCGCTAAAGATGCTAGCCACGTTTTTTTCGTCCAAAAATATATCGTGAGTTTCGACCTCGACAAAGGGATTTACGTCATTTATCAGCTCTTTAAGCGCTTGGGTCTTTTTCATACCGATGTGGTGGACAAAATACTGCTGACGGTTTAGATTGCTTGGCTCAACGACGTCAAAGTCGGCAAGCACTAGCTTTTTTACGCCAACTCTTGCAAGGCTTAGTGCGATATTTGAGCCAAGACCGCCAAGTCCAGCCACGCCGATCACCGCTTTACTTAGGGCTAAATTTAGCTCAGGGCTGTTTCGTGAAGCGATCATTGCGCGTAAAACTTCACGCTCAGGCATCACGCCACGCCTTATAAATACGACATTTGAGCTATCTTTTAGCTCGCTATCTTCTTTTATAGCAAAGCCATCAACGATAAAAATGTCAGGCTTTGTCGCGTTAAATTTCTCTAAAAATTTATAAATTTCACTCTCTTTATCGCCAAGCGCAAGCTCTTTTAGCTCGCTAAGGCTTTTTACTGGCACCTTAAATTTCGCGCCGTTTAAAACTATCTCTATCATTTTCTCCTCATCCACCGCCAACTAAAGTGACGATCTCATAAGCTTTGCCCTCGCTCATGAAGCGCTCACGCCAAAGCTTTTTTGGCAAAATTTCTCCGTCTCGCTCAAGGGCTATAAATTTAAGCTCATAGCCATTTTGAGCTAAAAAATCATAAACATTTATATCGTTTTCAAGCTCGAAGTTTTTGCCATTTACTCTAAATTTGATCATTAAATTTTGTAGCTTTTTACAAAATTTGCGATCCTCTCGATCGCTTTTTTTATGCTCTCGATGTCTGTCGCAAAAGAAATTCTAAAATATCCATCCATACCAAAGCCCACACCTGGCACGGTCGCTACATTTACCTCTTCAAGCATCTTTTTGCAAAACCTAAGTGAGTCGCCATCTACCTCTTTACATTTTACAAATAGATAAAACGCGCCATCAGGCTTAACTACGCTTAGCCCAGGGATAGCATTTATCATCTCAACTGCCACGTCGCGTCTTTTTTCATACTCTTTTCTCATGTTTTCGATATCTTCGTCAGTTTCGCCAAGAAGCGACGGGATAGCGCCTATTTGCACGATCGAGCTGATGTTGCTTGTGCTTTGGCTTTGAAGCTTTTTGATACCAGCTATTAGCCAGTCCATCGAGCTTGCTATGTAGCCAAATCTCCAGCCAGGCATCGCGCCGCACTTGCTTAGGCCATTTATCGTGACCGTTCTTTTGAAAAGATACTCGCTCACTGAGGCTACGGCGTGAAATTCTTTGCCGTAGATCACTTTTTCATAAATTTCATCGCTTGTGATAATGATGTCAGTGCCCTTTAAAACCTCGCCAAATGCAGCAATCTCCCCTTTTGTATAGACAGCTCCAGTTGGGTTTGTCGGGTGATTTAGTGAAAATACTTTTGTTTTTGGTGTGATCGCTTTTTTTAGTTGTTCGGCTGTGACTTTGAAATTTGTGCTCTCGTGCGCCTCGATAAAGACAGGCACGCCGCCACAAAATTTAACGATCTCTGGGTAGCTCACCCAGTATGGAGATGGGATGATGACTTCATCACCTGGGTTGATAAGCGCTTGAAATACATTAAAAAGTGAGTGTTTTGCGCCGATGTTTGTGACGATTTGATTTGCTTTGTAGTCAAGTCCGTTATCTCTTTTTAGCTTTGCTCTAATGGCCTCTATGACCTCAGGCAAACCTGGTACTGGCGTGTATTTGCCGCTTTTACTATCGTTATCAAGTGCGTTTTTTACAGTTTCTCTTATCTTTTTTGGAGTCATAAAGTCAGGCTCGCCAGCTGAAAGTGAGATCACATCGATGCCAGCAGCCTTCATCTCTTTGGCCTTTGTGCTGATCGCGATTGTGATTGACTCGCTTAATGTTTGCATTCTGTTTGCTAGTTGCATTTTCGTCCTTTTTAGTTGATTGTCTTTAAGTAGCTATTGTCATTTAAAAATAGATAAAGTTCGCCCAAAATTTGCTTCTTTTGTGTTTCGTTTATCAGAGTTGATTTCTCTAAGCGCTCATTTAGAATGTCTTGGATCTCGTAGATATCGTAGTCCATGTCCTCCATGATATCAAGGATCGACTGGCTCTCTAGTAAATTTGTGATCTTGTAGCCATCGCTTGTTATCTCTATCGTAGCTTCTGTTGGATGAGTAAAGAGGTTGTGCTTCATGCCGATCACCTCTTGATATGCGCCAACTAGGAAAAATCCCAAGAAATAATCCTCCTTCTCCACATCCACGTCGTGCAAAAGTAGCGGGTTTTTCTCGTCATCATAGCTGATCTCGCCGTCGCTATCGCAAGTGATATCCCAGATCGAAGCTGGCAAAGTAGGGCGCTCATCGAGCCTGTCAAGTGGCATGATAGGGAAATTTTGCTTTAGCCCCCAAAAGTCAGGCAAGCTTTGAAAGATCGAGAAATTTAGCAGGTATCTCTCTTGAACCTCTTTTTGAATTTTAGTTAGATCGCTTGAGTTGCTCTTATTGCCAAGCATCACGACAGCTTTTTTGCTAATTAGCCTTAAAAGCACCTCGGCGTTTGATCTATCTTGAAGATCAACATATCCAAGGTCAAAGAGTGTTAAAACGCTTTCTGTGTGATGGATAGCGTCGTGTAGGTATTCTAGGGCGTTTGAAGGCTTGATTGATTTATAAAGATCGACTAGCTCGGTTATTAAATTTGGATTGTTTTTCTTTAAATTTAGCTTCTCTTCGGTGTATTCTTGAGAAAATAGCTCAAGCACAGGAGCGACCAAAAGCGCGTGAGAAGCGGCGATATAGCGACCTGACTCTATGAAAATATCTGGTTCGATCTCCTTTTTTTGCTCGCTTATGGTTTTAAGCATATAAACAACGTCGTTTGCATATTCGTTTAGCGTATAGTTTCTGCTGCTTTCTTCTTTAAACTGCGAGTACTCGATCGCAAGTCCGCCACCTAAATTTATAGCTTTTAAATTTGAGGCACCCATTTTTCTAAGCTCAGCGTAGATATTGCCAGCCTCGATGAGTGCTTTTTTGAGCGGATGGATCTCACTTATTTGAGAGCCGATGTGAAAGTGTATCATTGTGAAATTTTCAAGTAAATTTGCTTTTTTTAGCATCTTTACAGCTTCTATTAGCTCTGTTGATGTTAGGCCAAATTTAGAGTGTATGCCGCCACTCTTTGCCCAAAGACCCGATCCTGTAGAGTGTAGTCTTACTCTAAGTCCGATCTTTGGTTTTGGTTTGAAGCGCTCTTTTGCGATGGCGATTATCGCTTCAAGCTCGTTTAAGCCCTCGATCGTTAGCGTAATGTTGTGTCCCATTTCAGCGGCAATGAAGCCTATATTTATCATCTCTTTATCTTTAAAACCATTTACGGTTATGGGAGCTTTTTCGTTATTGTAAGCCATTGTTAAAAGTAGCTCAGCCTTACTGCCAGCTTCAAGGCCGTAGTTATAGGGCTTGCCAAGACGCACTAGGTTTTTTACAAAGCCAGGATATTGATTGACCTTAAGCGGGAAAACGGCATTAAAGCTACCTTTGTAGGCAAACTCTTTCTTTGCCTTTGCAAAGCTTGCGTGGATCTGCTCGATCTGCTTTTGGATAAGGTGCGGAAAGCGAAGCAGTAGCGGCCCTCTATATCCATCGTCTCTTATCTCTTTTACGATGTCGATGATCGCTGGTTTGCTGGCTGCATTTATACAGACTTTGCCATCTTCTATAACAAAATTTGAATTGCCCCAAATGCTAAGTCCAAAATCATTCATCCCAGCTCCTTTTCAAGATCATCTAAATGTATCGTTTTTTCATCTTTTGTTTCTAAATTTTTATACCAAATTTTATTCTCTTTCATCTCGTTTTCGCCCACGCAAAGGAAAATTTTTGCATTTTTATTGTCGGCATTTTGCAGATGTTTTTGAAGCTTTTTAGCTTCATAAGAAATTTCAACCTGATATTTTTTGCGAAGTTTTGTACCAAGCGCATAGACAAAGTCTAAATTTGGTGTATCAAGCGCGCAAAGATAAATCCCAGCTCGCTCATCCTCAGCTTCACCTAAAATTTCCATTATCCTCTCAACACCCATCGCAAAGCCAACGCCATAACTTGCTCTACCGCCAAGATATTCAACAAGCCTGTCGTATCTGCCCCCACCAGCAACCGCACTTTGTGAGCCGATCTCGTTGCTGATAAACTCAAACGCCGTCTTGCAGTAGTAGTCTAGCCCACGAACGAGCTTTGTATCTATCTCAAATTTAACGCCATTTGCCGTTAAAATTTCTTGCAGTTTTGCAAAGTCAGCCTGCGCCTCATCGCTTAAGCTATCAGTGATAACTGGGGCATTTTTATAAATTTCTTGGCAGTTCTCAATCTTGCAGTCAAGCACGCGGATAGGGTTTAAAAGCTTGCGTCTTTTGCAGTCTTCGCAAATTCTGTCGTCATTTTCATCTAGAAATTTAACAAGCTTTGCTTTGTAAGACTTCATCGAGCTCTCGTCGCCAAGGGAGTTTATTTTTAGGGTTGTTTTTATATTTAGTCTGTTAAAAATTTCGCTCACCATCAAGATAATGCTCGCATCCTCATAGACGCTGCCCTCGCCAAAGCACTCACAGCCAAACTGGTGAAACTCTCTCAAGCGGCCTTTTTGTGGGCGCTCGTAGCGAAACATCGAGCCATGATAAAAGCAGCGTTTTGTCACGTTTGCCCTATCAAGTTTTGCCTCGATAAAGGCTCTAACCACGCCAGCCGTGCCCTCAGGACGCAAGCAAACGTCATTGCCGCCTTTGTCTTCAAACTGATACATCTCCTTGCCCACGATGTCACTGCTCTCGCCGACACTTCTTTTAAAAAGTGCTGTCTCCTCGAGGTGCGGGGTCAAAATTTGCTCATATCCGTAGTTTTTTGCGACTTCCTCGCAGGTTTTGATTATCTGTGCGTAAAGTTTTGCACGAGCTGGAAGCATATCTTTCATGCCACGAAGTGCCGTTATCATCGCATTATCCTTTTTATTTTTTTGTGATTTTACTTAAAATTTATAAAATTTTCTATCTCTTTTGAAATTAGCTCTATGCTTTTAGACGCGTCTATAAAAAGCGTTTTAAAGCCATTTTTGATAAGAATTTGCTTCATCAAACTTTGCACTTTTAAAAGATACTCTAGCCCACGAGCCTCGATCTTATCGCTTGTGCCTCTTGCTTTTAAGCGCGTGCTTATAAGCTCATGGCTTGCTTCAAAAAAGACTATCTTGTCTGCAAATTTATCATTTAGTGCAAATTTATTAAGCTCTAAAAGTACGCTTTCATCTAAGTTTTCATCATTTGCTAAAGCGTAGGCGATGCCCGAGATAAAGCCTCTGTCGCTTAAAATGAGCCTACCTAAATTTGGCTTTATTAGCTTTTCAAAATGCTCAGCCCTGTCAGCCAAAAAGAGTAAAATTTCAGTCCTTTTGCCGATTTTTATGCTCGAGCTTAGTAAAATTTCTCGTAAATTTTCACCAAGCTGCGTGCCACCTGGCTCTTTTGTGACGATGGCATCACTAAATTTAGAAGCTAAAATTTCTATCTGCGTGCTCTTGCCAACGCCGTCAATGCCTTCAAATAAAACATACATTTTACGCCTTTAAATTTTTAAGAATTTTTGCTGGCACTAGGTTGCTCACGTTGCCGTCGTGGCGCAAGACTGAGCGGACGATCGAGCTTGAGATAAAGGCGTTATTTAAGCTTGGCATAAGATAAACCGTCTCAAATTCGTCCCAAAGTGCAGCGTTTGCGTAGCCGATTTGTAGCTCATACTCGAAGTCACTGACCGCTCGAAGCCCCCTGATGACGGTGTTTATACCGTGTGATTTAGCAAAATCAACAAGCAAGTTATCAAAGCCAAGAACGCTTACGTTTTTTAGCTCGCAAACTGCCTCTTTTGCCATTTCGATACGCTTTTCGTGTGTAAACATCGGCTGTTTGCTGTCACTTTTTGCGACTGCAACGATTACCTTGTCAAAAATTTTTGTAGCTCTTATGATGACGTCTAAATGGCCGTTTGTGATCGGATCAAAAGTCCCTGGATAGATGCAAGATTTTTTCAAATTTGCCACCTTTTGTAAAGATTATTTTCAATTTTTAAAGTATCAAGCCACTTGCCGATGATGAAATTTTCCATATCAAGAAGGCTCTTTATGCCTGCGTAGTATCCTAAAACTGGCGGAGCGATTATGGCTCCAAGAGATGAGAGAAGCTGCATCTGAGAGAGCGCGATCGCAGAAAATGGCATCTCTCTAACACCTAAAACCAGCCTTTGTCTCTCCTTTAGCGCGACACTTGCGGCTCTTGTGATGAGCGTATCGCTTATGCCGTTTGCGACTTTTGCTAGTGTGTTGGTAGAGCAGGGCGCTATGATCATAGCATTCGTGCCAAACGAGCCTGACGCTGGGCCTGCGCTAAGGTCTTGATCATCATAAATTTTCACGCCAAGATCATTTAAATTTAGCTTCAAATTTTCTTCAGCCTCTAAAACTTTCATGGCGTTTTTACTAACTATGACGTGCGCCTCGCAACTATCTTTGGCAACCTTGACAAGCTTTAAAAAGAGTCCAGCCCCGCTTGCTCCAGTGGCTGCAAATACTATCTTTTTCATCTTATCACTGCCTCATCTTTGCCTGAAACTGTGGCCTGTAAAATTTTATTATCTTTTGTTCTTATCTTTATCATATCACCTAAATTTCCATCCTCAAGTGCCTTTACTTCAGCTATTATCTTAACGCCATCCTCGCTTAAAACCGCATTTAGCATTTGACCTTTTTTTACTAAGCTTATGGCGTTAAACTGACGCTTGGTTAAAATCTCACCGCTTTTTATCTGCACTTTTGTTATAAGAGCTAAGCTATTTGAGCTAGAAAGTGCATCTTTTGGCCATTTGCCAAACTCAATCATCGTTGGCTGATAGTCAAGCAGGCTTAAAATATGGTTTGTATTCATTGAATTTATTGCTATGAAGGCTGGCATCTTAGCATTAAAGCTAAATTTAAAATAGATACTTTTTAGACTCAGATCAACATCCTCAAATGATGCTCTAAATGTACCTTTTTGACTATTTTGATCACCTAAAAAGATATTTTTTAGGACGAGCTCTTTAAAATTTGCTGGAAGCTTATTTTGTGGACTGATGCTAAGATCACTTATGCTGATACCGGGATATTCATCGCTAATTGATCTTAAAAATTGCATTTGAATCTCATCCATAATAGAGCAGTTTTTCACAAAAGCTATGCTTCCACCGCTTTTGTCATTATATGTTTTAAAATTTGCTGTTAGAATTTCATAGAGTTTTTTGCTATCTATCTTGGCTGCTCTTTTGCCCTCTAGGTTTAAAATTTCATTGTCTTCGCCATCAAAGCCAAAAGTACTAAGCGAAATTTGATCATTTAGAACGCAATACATTGGATAGATGCTGACTTCATTTGCAAAAAGTTTTGTGGAAAGTAAAAAAATGAGTATAAAAAAAATGGAGCGGGAAACGAGATTCGAACTCGCGACCCCAACCTTGGCAAGGTTGTGCTCTACCCCTGAGCTATTCCCGCAGTCAAAATAAAGTCCGCATTCTATCAGATTGTTTTTCATTTGTCAAGATTTTATGGAAGTTTTATAAGAGAAATTTCACTATTTTGCAAAATTTCGCTTTGATCTGGGCTAGTTAAAAACATAAAAGTGCTTTTTAAAATATGATCTATCATGCCAGAGCCGTATTTTCCACCATTTGTTGCTATAAATTTATCATTTTCAATATTTCCAAAAATGGCATTGATCCTACCTGATTTTACTTTTAAATTTTGCGCATTTGTAGCATTTTGCATCACAAAGCAATCCTCTTTTAAAAGAGGCAAAACAAGCATCATCATGCAAACATAAGCTGCCATTGGATTTCCAGGGAGCACAAAAATAAGTTTGCCATCTTTTTCATAAGCCTTGCAAGGTTTACCAGGTCTTATATCAATATGCGAAAAAATTTCATTGTATCCAAGCTCGCTTAGAGCTATTTTCATAAAGTCAGCCTCACCAGCGCTTGCTCCGCCAGAGCAGATAATAATGTCGTAATTTGTAGCATTTAAAAATGCTTGTTTTACAGCACTTAGCTCATCTTTTATGATGCCAAGATATGAGCTATCTTGCCCTATGGAGCTTAAAAGTGCAGCGATACCAAAGGCATTTGCATTGTAAATTTCATCCTCGCTTGATCTTTGCCAAGGCTCGATGATCTCGTTTCCACTTGAATAAATTCCAACGCTAGGCTGTTTTTTTACATTTATAAAACTTATGCCCTGTGCTGCTAGCATCATTATGCCTCTAGTGTTTAAGACCTCGCCACTTTTTAGCAAAATTTTACCAATTTTTACCTCTTCGCCTTTAAAGCGATATCCATCACCTTTTTTAAGATTATTTGGTGCTTTTATAAAATTTCCATCAACTACGCAGTCTTCAATCTTTATGATAGTATCAGCACCCTTTGGCATCTTCGCACCAGTCATTATCTTAACGCACTCATTTTTGCCGATGCTTAGCTGCTCTTTATCGCCTGCAAAGGCACTTGCAACTATTTTATATGGCTTATCTTTATCTTCAAATTTCACAGCAAAGCCATCAAGCGCAGAGTTATCAAAACATGGCAAGTCTTTTACCGCCGCTACATCATTTGCCAATGTTTTACCAAGAGCCATGCTGATAGGTAAAATTTCACTATCTGTTTTTAGTTTAAATTTGGATTTAAGCGCATTTAATGCGTCATTTAGCAGCATTTTTACTCCTCAAGCCTAGTAATATTTGCACCAAGGCCTTGAAATTTCTCTTCTAAATTTTCATATCCTCTATCAAGGTGATAAATTCTATGTACCAAGCTTTCGCCATTTGCTATAAGAGCGGCTAGTATCAGCGCTGAGCTGGCTCTAAGATCTGTCGCCATTACATCGGCTGCATTTAGCTTAGCTGGTGCATAAACGCTTGCAATATGCCCATTTAATTTAATATCCGCTCCCATTCTAGCAAGCTCACTAACGTGCATAAAGCGGTTTTCAAAAAGCCTCTCATCTATCGTGCTAACGCCATTTGCTGCAAGACAAAGCGCCATAAATTGAGCTTGCATATCTGTTGGAAAGCCCGGATACTCAGTGGTTCTTATCTCTACTGGTTTTATCTCTTTTGCTGGCAATATCGTGATCTTATCGCCGTCTACTTCGATACCAAAGCCCATCTCTTCAAATTTATTTAAAATAGCCGTCATATGGGATGCATTTGCCTTTGTGACTGAAATTTTGCTATTTGTTATAGCTCCAGCACAAAGGTATGTGCCAGCCTCAATCCTATCAGGGATGACCTCGATATCGCAAATTTCAAGCAATTTTTGGCCGCTTCCAGTTATCTTTAGTTCACTTGTGCCGATGCCTTCTATTTTAACGCCACTCTTAGCCAAAATTTCACAAATTTGCACCACTTCAGGCTCAAGCGCTACGTTAAAAAGCTCTGTCGTACCGTGCGCTAGAGCTGCAGCCATGATGATATTTTCGCTGCCAGTTACGGTGATCTTATCAAAAACAATCTTTGCGCCTTTTAGGCCATTTGGTGCTGTTGCGACGACGTAGCCTTGCTTTATTTCGATATTTGCGCCCATTTTCTCAAGTGCACTTAGGTGCAGGTCTATTGGTCTTTGTCCGATCGCACAGCCTCCAGGAAGGCTCACTTCGCAGTGGCCAAAACGTGCAAGAAGCGGTCCAAGCGTTAAGATTGATGCTCTCATCTTTCTAACGATGTCATAGTTTGCAGTCGTCGAGCTTACACTGCTTGTGTCTATGCTTAGTGAATTTTTATCTTTAAATTCGCACTTTGCTCCTAGATTAGTTAGCAGTTGGCAAAGCGTTTTTATATCAGCAACATTTGGGATATTTGTTAAATTTACACTTTTTTTTGCGAGTAAGGTTAGGGCGATAATAGGTAGAGCAGCATTTTTAGCACCGCTTATTTTTACTTCGCCACTTAATTTGGCATTTCCTTTTATCTTTAAATAGTGCATCATTGTTTTTTGCCTTAAGAAAATATGTTTTTTGCCGATATTATATTGCTTTTTAACTTAGAATAAAGAAAGCAAAGCACTATTTCCGGTTCATTTACGTTTAAAAGTTAAAATTGCAAATACTAAAATTTTGGATATAAATATGTCAAATTCAATAAATAAAAAAATCTTTTTTATACTTAGCATTATATTTTTTACAGGTTGTTCTTTTACCTCTAACCAACCGACAACTCCGCAAAATGAAACAAATCAAACCGTAACTTCAAGTGTTGATTTTAGTGAGCAAATGATTGGCGAAATCATAGATGAAGATGATGATAGAGAAGATAAAAAATTTGGTTCTTTTTTTAAAAAATATCTAAATACAAGAGCGGGTGGTGATTGTTCTGGCTTTGTTTCTATCGTAAATGCAAAGTATCAAAATATGTATTTTGATGAAAAGACAATAAATCACTACTACGATAATGGCGGTAGAAAGTCAAAAGCGATCTATAATTTTTATGAAAGTAAAAATTTAATTACTCATAAAAATCCAAAAATAGGCGATCTTGTATTTTTCTCAAATACTCTTGGCAAGGGTGTTCAGAAAAATAAAGATAAGAAAAATATCACTCATGTTGGCATAGTTACAGCTGTTCTTGGCGATGAGACGGTAAAATTTATACATAATTCTGGCGGAAAGATAATTCATAGCTATATGAATCTAAAACAAAAAAATGTGCATCTAAAAGGAAATCAAGAAATAAATAGCTACCTTGTAAGGTGTTCAAACTCAAGTTGCTTGGCAGCAAATAGATTTGCTGGATATGGCAAAGCAAAATAAATCAGAAATTTTTACTAAAAACCTTTTAAAACAAATACTAGGCTCAAATTTTAAGCATTATTTATATAAATTTACACTCGTAAATACAGATTTATATAAAGAGAAAATATGAATTTTTTTGATGAAATTTGGGAAATTTTAAATGAAGGCGAGATTGGGCTTAAATTTTTAAAATTTGAGCTATTTTATGAGAAATTTAAACGAGATTTTAATATAAATTTTTGTGAAAGCTCTAAATCAAATGAGCTAATAACGCCTAGCTATGCAAAATTTTGTGAAGTAGTTAGCATGAAAGAGCTAAACAAAAAAGTAAAGCCAAAGGATAAAAATTTAAATTTTATCCACTCGGTAGCTCATATTGAATTTAGTGCTATTGACATTGCGCTTGATGCTTGTTATAGATTTAGAAATTTGCCAAGAGAATTTTATGAAGACTGGCTAGAAGTAGCTGAAGATGAGATCAGACACTTTTGCATGATAGAAAATTTGCTCTTAAAGCAGGGCGGTAGATACGGCGAGCTAAGTGTGCATGATGGGCTTTTTATCGCACTTCAAAAGACTTCAGATAGTCTAACTAGCCGTATGGCGCTACTGCCAAGATATATGGAGGCAAATGGGCTTGATGCAAATGCTCATATCATAAAAAGGCTTGAAGGCGAGGGCGGGCAAGAAGAGCTAATAGAGTGCCTAAAAGTCATATTAAAAGAGGAAGTTTCTCACGTTTATAAGGGCGATAAGTGGTTTAAATTTGCCTGTAAAAAAGAGGGCATTTACGAAAATAGCTACTTTGACATTATCTTAAGTTTGTATCCAAATTCATTTAAAAATGTTAGAGAGATCAATGAGCAAGATCGCTTAAAAGCTGGATTTAGCAAAGAAGAGCTTTGCTTGATAAAGAATTTCTCAAAGGAGAGATAGTGAGTAAAATTTATTTCATAAGACATTCAAAAGCGGTTGATGAGAATAAGGATGGAGCCAAAGATGCCTTAAGGGAGCTTAGTCAAAAAGGCAAAGAAGACGCTAAATTTATGGCAAATAGACTAAAAATGTATGATGTGATGCCAGAGGCTATCTTTTCAAGCAGCGCTAAAAGGTGCGAGCAAACGGCAAAGATTATCGCTAAAACTTTAAAATTTAAAGAGGAAATCGATCTTATAGATGAGCTTTATGATATAAGCTTTGAAGATCTTTTAAAATTTGTCAAAAATATAGATGAGGGTTTGGATGAAATTTTTATCATCACACACAATCCAAGCATAACTGAAATTTGCGAGTATTTAAGTGATTCATCAATAGACAATATCCCAACTTCTGGAATATTTTGCGTTGAGTTTGGATGTAAATTTAGTGAGTTAAAAGAGGGTGGTGCAAAAGCGTTATTTTTTGACCACCCCAAAAAACATCAAAGATAATTTAACACTTTAGTTTTTATCTTCAAAAATTTCGTTATATGAAGTAAAAATTTGCTCGCTTAGATCTTCTATTTTTTTAGACTTATCAACAAAATAATTTAAATTTTGTTCGTTATAGCCGGAGGCTGACTTCTCGAGCAAGAGTTTGATTTCATTATTTAGCGACGCTGTAAGCTCTTTTGACTTATCAAAATTTTTATTTTGCTTGTGTTCGCTTATACTTTCGTTCTCATACCAATCTAGCAGACTTTGCGCTAAATCACGTATTTCCTCGCTGTATCCTTGCTCGTTTATAAGATCGGAGTACACTTTGGTTTTGTAAGCGATTTGTGAAATTTTTGCGATTATAGCAAAGGTTTTATTTTCGACATATTTTGATGTTTGAGCAGTATTTTGTGCGTTCGCATTAAACTCGCTCAATACCTTTTTGAAATTTTCTACATTTTGTGTTGTTAGTTTAGAAATTTCATCGATTTTTTTAGAATTTTCATCGATATCATTTACCTCTTGCTGAAGTGTTTTTATATTGACTTCTATGTCGCTTGCGGCTTTTTGTGTGTTTTCAGCTAGCTTTCTTACCTCATCAGCAACTACCGCAAAACCACGTCCGTGCTCTCCTGCACGAGCAGCTTCAATGGCGGCATTAAGAGCAAGCAGATTTGTCTGATCGGCAATATCTTTTATTAAATTTAAAACAGAGCTTATTTCAGAAGCCCTAGTGCTTAGCATGCCAGTAGCATTTGAGCAGCTTTGTACTAGACCATCAAGCTCTCCCATGTTTTGACTAAGCTCGACGATGTTTGACATATTTTCTCTTGCTATTTGTGCAGTTTGTCTAGCATCTGTTGCTGTTTGGCTTAAATTTTTGATACTTTCATTTAGATCATCTCTTACATAATTTATACCATTTATGCCGTTTCCAAGTTTGTCAAGCTCGCTTGATAGAAGACCTCTAACCTTGCTTTTTTGGCCGTCTTTTATACCAATGACTCCATTGCTCATAGATATGGCATTTCGTTTAAATAAACCCCTAAACCCTTCTACAAATATATTTCTATATGTTTTTGAGTTTTGTGCAGCTTGGACTGAGGTTGAAATTTCACGTTGAAGCGCCTCAACTTGATCTAGCAAATCATTTATGCCAAGGGCGACTTCATACATCTCGTCCTTTTCTCCAACATTTACAATGCGAGGCTCTAGTATGCCATTGCTTGCCGATTTGACAACACTTAAAATCTCATTTATTGCATTTGATTTTTTCTTAAACATATCTAGAACCTTTGCAAGTTGTTTATAAATTCATCATAGCTTGTTGATTTTTCTTCCAAAAATTTTAATAAATATTTTTTAGATGCTTCAATACCGCCATCTCGTTCTAGCTCAAGTAATTTTGCATAAAGTGGTTTTATGATCTCTATCGCTTTTGCATTTGGCTTACGTCTAACAGAATAGTAGCCAACGATATTATCTTGCTGATCAAGCGAGGCTGTGATATTGCCAAATACCCAGTAAAATCCACCATTGAGAGTTTTATTTTTAATAAAGGCAAAAATTTCCTCTTTATTTTGTATGCGTTCCCAAAGTAGCTTGAAAATAACTCTTGGCATATCAGTGTGTCTTATTATATTGTGCGGTTTTCCCAAGAGATCGCCTTGTTTTACTCCTACGATATTTAAAAAAGGCTCGTTGCAATAAGTGATCCTTCCTTTTGTATCTGTTTTTGAAACTAAAAATGCGTTCTCATCAACGCCATATTCTCTTTCTATAGGCATTTTACTCCTTTAAATGTTGATTTAATTTTTAACAGCTTTTGCCATATCCCACATTGGCATAAATATACCAAGGGCGAGCAAAAGCACCATAGCTGCGATAAATATTAGTAGTATCGGCTCAATATAGTTTGAAATATTATCAATAATATCATTAAATTTCACTCTATAATAATCAGTAACTTTTTGTGTCATGTCATCTAAGCTACCACTTTGTTCGCCAGCACCTATCATTTGTATAAGCATACCCTCATAAAGCCCAGTTTGCCTAAAGGCCTCGGTTAAGCTTATGGTTCTTGAGATGTTTATGGTAGCTGTTATTATATCTTTGTACTCGATATAAGATATAAAAAAGTCTCACTTTAGAATATTCTTTGAAAGACTTAGCGTATCGACATTGCTATTAGAAAATCTAAAACCTTCATATTCATAAGGATCTAGCGTAACGATTGGATTATCGTTAATTTTTCTAAGCTTTAACATAAAAATTTACCTCATAATGCTCTAATTGGGCTGTATTTTAATATTTTTACAATAAAAAATCAATAACCAATTATTTTATTAAGGCTCTTTTCTTCTTTACTCCAGCCCTTCTTAACGACTACATCGAGCTTTAGAAAGACCTTTGATCCGGTTAAATTTTGTATTAACTTTCTTGCAAAAATTCCTATTCGTTTTATCGTTTCACCATTCTTACCGATGATCATACTTTTGTGAATTTCGCGCTCAGTGATGATGCTTGCAAAAATTTCAGTAATGCCAGGTTTTTCTTTTACGCTTTTTATGATCGCATCGCTAAGATATGGGATCTCATCGCTTAAATTTTCATAGATCGCTTCAAGTATAAATTCTCTAAAAATTTCCTTTTCATTTGTTGAAGTAAGAAATTCTGGATCGTAAAAGTACTCATGCTCTGGCAAAAGCTTACAAATTTCATCAAGAAGCGGCTTTTTATAGGTAGGCTGCTTGGTGCTAAAAGTAAGCAAAGATGCAAATTTATCTTGAAATTTTTGATACTGGGTGATCTTTTCTAAGACTTTAGCATTTGAGCTTTCATCAACTTTTGTTAGCACTAATATGTGTGGTTTTTCTGGATTTAGAGCTAGAAATTTCTCATAGTCGCTTGTATCATCATGAATAGGCGCTAAGAATACGATGAGATCACAGTCTCCCATCGATTTTATCGCTTGGCTGATTAGTAGTTGATTTATCGCCTTGTTGCTCTCGTGAAGTCCAGGCGTATCGGTGAAGATGATCTGATCTTCACCATTCATCACGATGCCATTTATCTTTCTGCGAGTTGCATTTTGTTTATGCGAGACGATGGCGATCTTTTCGTTCAATAAGGCATTTAAAAACGAGCTTTTGCCAGCATTTGTGCGTCCTATGATGCTAACAAAGCCTGATTTCAAAGTATATACCTCGCTAGGTCTTGATCCTCGACCACGTCTTTTAGGCGCTCTTTTACAAGCTCTTTTGTCACATTTATCTTCTCGCCGCTCTTTTCGCTAGCCTCAAAGCTGATATCTTCTATCACGCGCTCGATTACCGTATGAAGGCGTCTAGCACCGATGTCTTCCATCTTTTCATTTGCTGCGTGAGCGATCCTAGCTATCTCTTTTATCGCTTCATCGTCAAATTCTAGCTCAATATTTTCGGTTGAGAGTAGGGCGATGTATTGTTTTAAAAGCGAATTTTTTGGCTGAGTTAAAATTTGATAAAGCGCGTCCTCATCAAGGCTATCAAGCTCGACCCTTAATGGAAAACGGCCTTGAAGCTCTGGGATGAGATCGCTTGGCTTGCTTATGTGAAAGGCGCCAGCTGCGATAAATAAAATGTGATCTGTCTTTAAATTTCCAAATTTAGTATTTACATTTGAGCCCTCAACTATCGGCAACAAGTCTCTTTGCACGCCTTCTTTGCTAGGGTCTTGCCTGTTTGAACTACCTGAGCCAACGGCAACCTTATCGATCTCGTCTATAAAGATGATGCCCTCGTTTTCAGCTCTTCTTAAAGCCTCAGTTTTTACGCTCTCAAGGTCTAAAATTTTATCATTTGCCTCGCTTTGAAGGGCTTTTTTGGCGTCTTTTACCTTCATCTCTTTTTTGATATTTTTGCCGCCGATACCAATTATCTTTATAAAACTCTCTTGCATCTGCGCCATATCAGGTGGCACGTTTGAGCCAGCTTCAAGCGGGTTTTGCTGCACCTCTATCTCGATACTTAGCTCGTCAAGCTCGCCGTTTCTTAGCCTATTTAGCATCTTGTCATAGCTCTTAGCATACTCTGCTTGCTTCTCCTCACTCGCACCTTTTGGCAGTGGTGGAAGCAGTTTTGAGACGATCTTTTCTTCGATGTAGGCGTTGATTTTATCTTGATTTTTCTCGCTTTGCTCGTTTTTTACGAGATTATATGATGCCATAGCAAGGTCTCTTACCATGCTCTCAACGTCACGACCAACAAAGCCAACCTCGGTATATTTGCTAGCCTCGACCTTGATAAAAGGTAGTCCCATCATCTTTGAAAGACGCCTTGCGATCTCAGTTTTACCAACGCCAGTTGAGCCGATCATCAAGATATTTTTTGGCATGATGTCATCTTGCAAGCTCTTTTCAAGCTTCATACGGCGATATCTGTTGCGAAGCGCGATCGCTATGATCTTTTTGGCGTCCTTTTGACCGATCACATAGTCATCTAAAAATTTAACAATTTCTCTTGGTGTTAAGTTCATTTTCTCTCTTATTCTAAAACATAAGTTTTGATGTTTGTATTTGTATAGATGCAAATTTCGCCAGCGATCTTAAGGCTCTCTTTGACTAGCTCTTCTTCGTCGATATCAGCAAATTTATCTAAAGCACGGGCCGCTGAGAGAGCGTAGTTACCGCCGCTTCCGATAGCTGCTATCTTGCCATCTTCTGGCTCTACAACATCTCCAGTGCCACTAAGTAAGAAAATTTTATCCCTATCAAGCACAAGCATCATCGCCTCAAGCTTTCTTAGATACTTGTCTTTGCGCCACTCTTTGCTAAATTCTATAACCGCCTTTAGCAAATCGCCCTTTGTATGCTCTAAATTTTTCTCAAACATATCAAAAAGATTAAACGCGTCAGCAGTGCTACCAGCAAAGCCAGCTAGGACTTTGCCGTTGTGAATTTTGCGGATTTTTACGGCATTGCCTTTTAAGACGGTGTTGCCAAAGCTCACCTGTCCGTCGCCACCGATGACCGCTTTATTTTTGCCTTTGTAGGCTAAGATGGTTGTCGCATGAAACATCTACTCTCCTTGCACATCAACCTTCAAGCTCGCATTTATCGAGTGTCCTAGCTTTACATGAACGTCATAAAGGCCGACTGCTTTTAAGTGAGTGTCCATGTCGATCGCTTTTTTCTCGACAACTAAATGATGCGTTTTTTCAAGCTCTGCTGCGATCTCTTCTTTTGAAACTGAGCCAAAAAGCGAGCCATTTGCACCAAGAGTTTTTTTGATGACAACTGTCACTTTTTCAAGCTCTTCTTTAAGCTTTTCTAAATTTGTGATCTCATATTTTAGCTCTTCGGCCTTTCTTTTTTGGGCTGCTTCATATTGGCGAAGAACGTCTGGAGTAGCTGCTTTTGCAAAGCCTTTGCCGATTAAGAAGTTGTTGCCATAGCCGTCTTTTACCTCTTTTATCTCGCCAGCTTTTCCAAGTCCTTTTACGTCTTTTATTAATAATACTTTCATTTTTGTCCTTTTAAATTTTTATTTCTTAGTCAAATTTTCGCCCATTTTTGCGTGCGATGATGAAGCGAAGTGCATTTAGCTTGATAAATCCCTCTGCATCTTTTTGATCATAAACGCTGTCTTCTTCAAATGTGCAGTATGCCTCACTAAATAGATTATCATCTTTACTACTTCTGCCAAGGATAGTCACGTTGCCTTTATAAAGCTCAACTTTTACAGAGCCATTTACGTGCTCTTGGCTCTTGTCGATGAGTGCTTGGAGCATATTTCGCTCAGGTGACCACCAGTAGCCGTTGTAAATTAGCTCGGCGTATTTTGGCATGATCTCATCTTTTAAGTGAGCTGCGCCGCGGTCAAGCGTGATGCTCTCGATCGCTCTATGAGCTTTTAGCATTATCGTGCCGCCAGGAGTTTCGTAGCATCCGCGACTCTTCATACCAACAGAGCGGTTTTCTACGATGTCAAGTCTGCCTATACCGTGTTTTGCGCCAAGGCGGTTTAGCTCGGTTAAAATTTCAGCTGGGCTCATTTTTTTGCCGTTTATGCTTACTGGATCGCCTTTTTCATAGCCGATCTCAATGATCTCGCTTTTATCTGGAGCATCTTTTGGGTTTACTGTCCATCTCCACATATCATCTTCTGGTGCGTGACTTGGGTCTTCAAGCACTAGACCTTCATAGCTTATGTGAAGTAAATTTGCGTCCATTGAGTATGGGCTTTTGCCTGGTTTTTTGGTGATATCTATGCCGTTTTTCTCAGCGTATGCCAAAAGTTTTTCACGACTATTTAGATCCCACTCGCGCCATGGAGCTATAATAGTTAGGTTGTCGCCAAGCGCGTAGTATCCAAGCTCAAAGCGAACTTGGTCGTTGCCTTTGCCTGTTGCTCCGTGGCTCACGCCATCAGCGCCAACAAGTCTTGCGATCTCACTTTGGCGTTTTGCTATTAGTGGGCGCGCTATTGAAGTGCCAAGCAGATACTCGCCCTCGTAGACTGCATTTGCTCTAAACATTGGAAACACATAATCACGTACAAATTCTTCTCTTAAATCTTCTATAAAAATATTTTCAGGCTTTACACCAAGTGCTAAGGCTTTTTTGCGTGCAGGCTCTAGCTCTTCGCCTTGGCCAATGTCAGCTGTAAATGTGACTACTTCGCAGTTATATTCATCTTGAAGCCATTTTAAAATGATACTTGTGTCAAGTCCGCCAGAGTATGCTAAAACCACTTTTTTTACGCCTTTTTTCATAGCTCTTCCTTTTGTTAAAATGGTCGTATTTTAGCCTAAATTGATTAATTTTTAATAAACTAATTTAATAAATAATGTAAGTTTTTTCTTAGAAAATTTTATAAAAAAGATTAGTATTTAAAATTATGATAATTAATATTGTTTTAAAAGATACTTTGTTAAATTTCAAACTTTTTCAAATTAAATTTTTAAAAGGATAGTCGTGAGAAAAACAAAATTTATTGCCATCTGCCTTAGTGTTTGTGTGGCAAATTCACTCTTTGGAGCAGAGCATAAAGACAATAACGAAACAAGGCTTGATGGTGTTGTAGTAAGTGCGAGTGGCTTTTCGCAGCAGATCAAAGAGGCTCCTGCGAGCATAAGCGTGATAAGTGGCGATGAGCTTACAAAAGATAGCTTTACTTCGCTCCACTCTATCGCCCAAAAAGTGCCAGGCGTAAATGTCGTTGGCGGTGAGGACGGTCCAGCTAGTGGTATCTCAATACGTGGCATGGAAAGCTCACAAACACTAGTTTTAATTGATGGCAAAAGGGTAAATTCAAGCAGCGCAAATCCAAAGGGCGGAGCAGGGGATATGAACTCAAATTTCATCCCACCAGCTGAAGCGATCGAGCGCATAGAGATCATCCGCGGACCTATGAGCTCGCTTTATGGTAGCGACGCAGTTGGTGGCGTGATAAATATCATCACTAAAAAAGATTTTTCAAAATTTAACGGCAACGTCGGCATCTCAACCACGATAAACACGCACAAAGGCATAGGTGATGGTAGACAGGGGGACTTTTATCTGAATTTGCCACTTTATAAAGAGTTTTTAGCGCTTCAGCTTTGGGGCTATAAAAAACTAAGAGATGAGGACAACTATAAAGGCGGATATCAAAAGAGCGATAAGAGAAATTTAAGCGCAAAACTTTGGATCACACCAGATGAACACAATAAATTTTTCATCCTTGGCTCAAATGAAAGGCATGATTACTCAAGAACTGTTGGAAAGTCAGCCACTACTAGAACAAATAGACTTCTAAACGCCTATGACTATGAGAAAAAGAGCTATGGCGTGGGCTATCTTGGCGAATTTGATAACCTAAATGTCGATCTTAGCTACATCTATGATCAGACGCAAAGAACGAGCCTTTTTGATAAATTCATACCTGCAAAAGCTAAAAATTACAACTTTAATTCAAAATTTACAACCTTTCTTGGTGCTCACGCACTAACTTTTGGCTATGACTTTAGCAAACAAAATGTCGGCACGACCTTCATCGTCTCAAACGCCTCAAAAAATGGCCTCGAAAGTCCAAAAAGCTACTCGATGAGTGAGCATGCGGGATTTATCGAAGATGAGTGGCAAATTTTAGATGAGAAGCTATTTTTAACACTTGGCACAAGACTCACGCACAACGAATTCTTTGGCAACCACCTCTCGCCAAGAGCCTACCTAGTCTATAATGCCACAGATACGCTAAGCTTAAAAGGTGGCGTAGCAACTGGCTATAAAACGCCAAATGTCAATCAAATCTCCCCAGAAGTAGGCACTATTCAAAATGCTTGGAAAATAGTTGATTTTGGAAACAAAGATCTAAAGCCAGAAAAAAGTATAACTTACGAAGTTGGTGCATATTATGACAATCAGGCTGATTTTAGAGGCTCGGTAATGTTTTTTAAAAATGAATTTAAAGACAAGATCCTAGATACTGACGGCAGTAATGTAAATAGAATTCCAGCTTTTGGTACTTGCACAAATGCACCAGACGTTACTTGCCCTGGCTGGGGAACTTACTTTAACATTGAGGGTGCGACCGTTTGGGGAGTGGAGCTAAGTGGTGACTACGACATCCTTTCAAATCTAAATCTAACCTCAAACTACACCTATAATAAGTCAAAGATAAAAACTGGCAACCCAACGATAAATACGCCAAGAGGCCCTATGAAATTTAGTGAGACAAATCTTGGCAGACTTGATGCAAAAAGCCTAACAGCAACCCCAGAGCATGCATTTCATGCAACACTTGCTTATAAACCAATTAAGAGTGTAAAAACATTCTTCACCACAAACTATGAGAGCAAGCTTACTAGTGTGAAATTTGGCCCTGGCAATAAAGTGAGTGAAAATGACAAAAATTTACTCACATTTGATACAGGTGTAAGCTGGGATGCAAATAAACACCTAACACTTAGCCTAAATGCCTACAATATCTTTGATAAAGTAAGATACGATGAGGCGCTAGCAGACGACGGCAACTACTACTGGTATCCGCAAGAGGGTAGGAGATTTTGGTTTAAGGTCGCTGCAAAATGGTAAGAGCGTTTAAATTTTTGCTTTTTACGCTTGGTGTGGCACAGACTTTGCACGCAGGACCTAGTCAAACGCCTGAGTCATTAAGCCAAAAAGCCGCTAGTAAATTTGAAATTTCAACCTTTAAAATGAGCGCAAATAATGAAATTTATAAAATTTTCACAGCCAAGCTGAAAGGGCAAAATGAGTTTAAAAATGTGCTTTTCTTGCTTGACGCAAACGCCCAGTTTAACATGCTCTTAAATGAATTTGATGGCAAGGCTGCACCGCTAATAATAGGCATAGGATATGACACAGACAAAAGCTATGAAGTAGAAAAACGCACAAGAGACCTCACGCCAAAGGCAGAGGGTGAGGAGTTTAGTAAAGGTGGTGGCGCAGATGCGTTTTACCACTTTTTAACTAAAAATTTAGTGCCGCTAATCGATGAGAAATTTAACGTGCAAGATAGTCAAAAAAGTCTTTATGGTCACTCTTTTGGCGGTCTTTTTACGCTCTATGCCTTACTAAAAAATGAGGGCGTATTTTCAAATTTCTTTATCGCTTCGCCATCTCTTTGGTGGGGTGAATCTGAAATTTTAAAGCAAAACGTGAGTGAGGATAAATTTAAAGAGAAGCTAAAGGCCAAATTTGTCTTTCTTAGCGTTGGTGAGCTTGAAAAGAGAAAGGGCAAAACAGACAAAGCTGGCATTTTAAAGGCGAGCGATCTAGCCCAAATTTTAAAGCAAAGCGGCGTAAATTCTCACTTTGAGCTTTTTAAAAATGAAACCCATGGCAGCGTCATACCTCTAAATTTAAAAGAGCTTTTAAAATATCTAAAGGATTAAAAATTTAAGGCTATTTTTGTTAAAATCCGCCGCATGAGAGTAGATAAATTTTTAAACGTAGTAAATATCACCAAAAGGCGTGCCGTTAGCGAAGATATGTGCAAAAGCGGCGTTGTGAGTATCAACGGCGTGCAGGCAAAAGCGGCAAAAGATGTTAAGGTTGGCGATGTGGTTAGCATCAAATTTCTAACGCGTGAGGCGAGATACGAGGTGCTAGCGATCCCAACTACAAAAAGCATACCAAAAAGCACTCAAAGCGAATATATAAAAGAGCTTTGATGGTTTTTGAGCTTTTAGAAAATGAGCTAGACCGGCTTGTGCAGGTGCTACCAAAAAGTGGCGTGGTGCTACTAAGTGGCGATCTAGCAAGTGGCAAAACGACGCTTGTAAAGGCGATCATCAAGGCTCATGGCATAGATGAGAGCGTGACGTCGCCTACGTTTTCTTTGATGCAAATTTATGGTAAAGATATCTACCACTACGACATTTATCAGATCGGATTTGACGGGATGGCAAAAAACGGCCTTTTTGAAAATTTGTTTGAAGAGGGGCTTCATCTAGTAGAGTGGAGCGATGAAAATTTAGAAAAAGCTTTAAAGAAAAACGGCGAGAGCTATACGTTAGTAAAAATTTCTCCTAGCAAAAATGGCAGAAAATACGAGGTTATAAGTGCATAAACTAGAAGTAAAAGATCTAAAAAAGACGATAAAGAAAAGTGAGATCATAAAAGGTATATCTTTAGAGGTAAATAGCGGCGAAGTGGTGGGGCTTCTTGGGCCAAATGGTGCTGGAAAGACGACTACTTTTTATATGATTTGCGGACTCATCTCGCCAACTAGCGGAGATGTTTTTTTAAATGACGAAAAGATCACAAACGTGCCACTTCACAAAAGAGCGCACCTTGGTATTGGCTATTTGCCGCAAGAGTCAAGCATATTTAAAGAGCTAAGTGTCGAAGAAAATTTACTTCTTGGGGCTGAAATTTTAAATCAAAGCGAAGAAGAGATAGCAAAAAGAGTAAATGAGATGCTAAATATGCTAAATATCGAGCCTATTCGCCTAAGAAAGGGTGTTAGCCTAAGTGGTGGCGAGCGTAGACGCTGTGAGATAGCTAGAAGCCTCATCATAAAGCCAAAATTTTTGCTGCTTGATGAGCCATTTGCAGGCGTCGATCCTATCGCAGTTAGCGACATCCAAAGTATTGTTAGAGACCTTAAAAAGCTAGGTATCGGCGTTTTGATAACCGACCACAACGTTCGTGAGACGCTAGCTATTTGTGACAGAGCCTACGTCATCAAAGATGGCTCGCTACTAGCAAGCGGCAGTGCGAGCGAAGTGGCAAACAACAAGCTCGTTAGAACGCACTATCTTGGCGAAGAATTTAAGCTGCTTGAGTAGATGATGCTAAGGCAAAAGCAAACTTTAGCGCCAAAGATTAAGCTAAACCAAACGCTACGAAGTTGGCTTCCTATACTTCAAAGCGGGCTTGATGAGCTAAAAGAGACGCTTGAGCCTTTTATAAAAGACAATCCATTTGCCACAATTGAGCATAAAAATTTAGAAAAAAGCGAGAAAAAGCGAAATTTTTTCGAGCAGGTTAGCAAAAACTCGGTTAGCGAGAGCATCGAGGCTTTAAGCATCTATAAAGAAAGCCTCTATGAAAAGCTCGTTAGCCAGATAAATCCGCCACTTTTCCCCACGCAAAAGTCTCAAGATATCGCATATAAGATCATCGAGTGCTTAGACGATGAGGGCTATTTTTCCTATGATAATGAAATTTTTGCTGATTTTTGCGAGAGCGAGGTGGAGCGAGTTAGGGCGAGATTTGCCTACCTTGAGCCATGTGGAGTGGGCGCAAAAGATGTGAAAGATAGCTTTTTGTTTCAGCTAAGCGAGGTAGAGGCAAGTGATGAGATCATAGAGTGTGCGAAAAAGATTATCTTAAATTTTGAAAATATAGAAAAGCTTAGAAAACTTAAATTTTACGACGATGCGCTAAAGATTATAAAAAAATTTAAAAATCCCCCGGCCATTGAGTATCTCGAAGATGAAAAAGAGGCGGTGCCTGATATCTTCGTGCTAAGCACAAGCAGTGGCATAAGTGTGCAGATAAATGATGAGTACTATCCAGAAATTTTGGTTGATACCGAGGGATTAGACGAGAAAGAGGCTTTTGTAAGCTCGCGCATAAAAGAGGCAAGCGAGCTCATAGACGCACTTGAGATGAGAAAAGCGACGCTTTATAAGATAGGGCTTATGATAGTTGAGTACCAGTATGACTACTTCTTGGGCGGCGACATAAAGCCCATGAAGCTAAAAGACCTAGCAGACGAGCTTGGGCGCAACCCTTCAACCATATCAAGAGCGATCGCAAACAAATATCTAAGCTGTTCAAGAGGTACGGTCGCACTTAAAAATTTCTTTTCAACTGGCTTTGACGATGAGACCTCAAACGCTGCGATAAAGGAATTTTTGCTAGAGCTTATCAAAAATGAAGACCACAAAAAGCCACTTTCTGATCTAAAAATCCAAGAGCTCATACAAGCTAAATTTAACATCCAAATCGTTCGCCGAACCATCACAAAATACCGCAAAATCCTAAATATCGGAAGCTCAAGCCAGCGAAAAAGAGTCTATCAGATAAACGGCTAACTACCACTCATTTACAGCAAAAAGTATGGCCTTGCGCATCTGTGCAAAAAGTTCGCTACTAAGCTCTTCGTACTCTTTGCCACGTTTTTTATATTGTGCCATGCCCGCTGCATCGTCGTTCCAAGAGCCCATACCGCCAAAGACATCAGCCAAGCTTGCCGCAGCAAAAAGAGCTAAATTTTTCTTTGGCATAAGCGGTGCATTAAATATCTTTTGATCATCATTGCTTGAAGATCTAAGTGATTTTAATGCCCTGCGAAAACACTCACCAAAATTCTCACACTCTATCTCATCTGCAAAGGCTGCTATCTTGGTAAGTATGGCCATAAAAGCTTCTGTGTTGTCGCTAAAATTTTCTAAATTAACATCTTTTTCAAGACCAATTTCTTTATATACTATGTTCCAGTCTCTTTGATCTTTGTTGTATTTCCAGTAGGGCACGAAGCAGCTTATGTGCTCTTTAAAAATGCAAATGATCGATTTTGCGGTAGAGTTTGAAAAGCTAAGCAATAAACGTTCATCTGATGAGCCAGTTAAATTTGCAGTAAGTCTTACATCTCTCAATCCAAGCTTTAATGCATGCTCAAACCACTCATTTACGCCATTTGCCCTATGATCTGAGAGAAAGTGAAAATTTATACTATTTTCGTAGCTAGTGCCATTATATAGGATAGGAGAATTTGACTTTATGGCCTGCTTTACGGCAACAATAATGGCGCATATATTAAACATTTCACCATTCATTTTCGCTCTTTTTAATAGCCATTGTGGTAAGCCGTGCTCTAGCCAACCATCACAAAATTTTCTTGATTTTTAAAGTATGGTTTTAGGCTCTCATAAGCAGATTGAATATTTTTAAATTTCTTTGCGTATTCTTCTTGTATGAGAGGATTTTTGTTGGCGTGCCTGTCTGGGTGATAGATATTTACGAGTGAAAGATAGCTTTGCCTGATAGTTTCAAAGTCATCATCTTTTTTGCAACCTAAAATCTCAAAATTTTCCTCAAGTAAATTTGCAAGCACAGAAAATCTGCTTACAAATTTAGATGAGCTTTTTATTTTTATGCCTTGTTTAAAGGCTTTGTAGTCTTTTTCATCATAGATAAAATTTACGCTAAATTTTGGATAGTTTCTTTTGTAGAGTAGTTTGTTTAATGTGTTTATGTCGTTGTCATTTGAGATGGTGATGTTTAAAAAATCATCATTTTTGCTAAAAGCAATATTGCTTTTTGCCAGACTCTCGCTGATATAGCTAGCAAAGTCTCTGCAAAGTGCATCTTTTAGTTCAAATTTGACTTCATTTTTTACAAAATTTACGTTTAGACTAATGACTGGAGTTAGGGTATTTTTTTGAACAAAGCCAAGCTTTATGGTTTTATAGTTTGCAAAACGAATATCAAGCTTATCATCACTTTGCTTTTCATAAAGTTTTTTTATAAATTTTAAAAAGCACTTGCGTTGTGGGATTTCGCTCTCTTCATAAAACGAAATAACCTTATTTTTATTAGATAAAATTTTTGTAAAATTTCTGCTTATCATATCTCTAAGCTCACGAAACAAAGTGTCATTATCAGTTAAAATGCTTAGAGATTCTAATGTTTGCGTAACTTTCATTGCCTACTCCACATAAAATATTACATGTTTTAGCAATAAGCATTCCAAATTTATATTTTTCTTATATTTTGACCTTTAATGTACTCTGCAAATTCGTTTTTTAGTTTATTTTCTTTATACAAGATCGCCTCTTCTTTTGTATGAGAAACGGCTTCTTTTTGAGTTTTTTTGATCTCACCTTGCTCTTTAGTAAGTTCTTTTTTTATCTCTTTTAAACTATCGAAAAAATCATTCATTTTTGCTCCTTTTATTTTTATCGGATTTTACTAAAACAGTTATAAAATTAAAATGAATACAATTTTTCTTTAAGGAAAGTTTAGCTAATATCTCGACTTAACTTTCTTGTGCGCTCGTAGCTCAGCTGGATAGAGCATTTGATTGCGGTTCAAAAGGTCAGAGATTCGAATTCTCTCGGGCGCACCATCTTTTTAATTCTTAATGACAAACTTCATAATTTTTATAGTAAAATAAGCAAAAAAATTAAAAGAGAAAAAATGGATTTTCAAAATATTCAAAAACAAATTTTGGTACTAAAAGAAAGTTTGACAGCATTAGAACAAAATAGTGAGCACGAGATCGGGTTGGCAGTTGGGGTTGTTGAGTTTAATAAAAACGCTGATGAACTTAAAAAAAAGCTTGCAAATTTAAAAGGTGAAAGCGATTTCTTTAAAAGTGTCTTCAATACAGAGGACTATTATGAAAACATTAGTACTTATTTGGAGCAGATAAAGAGAAGCTTAAATTATAAAATTGAGAAAAACGGTGTGAGCTTTAAGGCAAATGAAAATTTACAAGAAAGCTATGTCGCCATTTTAAATATAATAGAAATTTTGGTAGCAGAGTATCAAATACAAAACAAAAATAAAGCGAAAAATCTCTTTTCTAGGACAACAGATACTACTCAAATAAAATCAATACTTGCGGAGCTAAATACTCTACAAGAGCGCATACATAATGTTTTGCATATTCATTCTAGGATAGTTTCAAATGTTATTTTGCAAAATTTTAAGATAATTTATACGTTCTTTTATAATTGTATTAAGGCTGCAAAGCAACGCAAAGATGAGCTTTTACTGGTGGAGATCGCGGGTATAACTGACAAGATAATAACTATGATAAAACCAGTCTTTAGTGCAAAAATTTTAAACACAAATGAGCTTATTTATCACTACTTAATCTTTGAGCTAAAAGAACTAAAAGCTTGTGCGATAGGCGAGGAGCTAGTTTAAAATTTTATCAATTATCTCTTTTGCTCCATTTGGCAGAAGGATCTCTTTTAGAGCTTTACTGCTTTTGTTTAGATCAAAATTTTCTATCATTCTTATAACTTCATCTTTGTCTAAATTTTCTCCATTTTGCAAGCAAATTTCAGCAATGCCTTTATCTTTTAAAAAATTTGCATTGTAGTATTGATGATTACCAGCAGCATAAGGAAACGGCACAAAGATAGATGGCAAAGCATTTGCACAAAGCTCCCAAAGCGAGCTAGCTCCTGCTCTTGATATGGCAAGGTCAGCCTTGCTCATCTTATTTTCTATCTCTTTACTAAATTCAAAAATTTCTAAATTCGTTTCATTAAAGCCAAGTTCATCATATCTTTTTTTAAGTTCATCAAAGCCGTTTTTACCACATTGATGAATTATATTTATGCCTTTTTCTTTAAGATATGGAGCTAAATTTATAGCTAGCTCGTTTATCGCTTTTGCACCTTGCGAGCCTCCTAAAAACAAAATAGTCTTTAGCTCCTCTCTCACTCTTGCACTATCGAAAAATTTCTTTGCCACTGGGTAAGGGTAGGGCAAAGCTTCATCATAAGAGCTAAAAAAGTCTTTCGCATAAGGCTTTAAAATTTTATTTAATTTACCCATTACAGCATTTTGTTCGTGGATAAAAAGTGGCACTTTTGAGATGATTGCCGCAATGGCCGCTGGAGCTGCTGAATAGCCACCAACGCTAATGACTGCCTTAACGTCATTTTGCTTAAAAATTTTTCTACATTTTAAGGCAAGATTTACGATATTTGTTAGTGATTTTAGCTTAGCAAAGCCTCTTTTATTTACTACGCCACTACTTGGTAAGAAAAATTTTTGTAAAAAATTCTCGTCATTTTCAAACCAAAATTTATCTTGCCCACTAGTTGAGCCGATAAATATAGGCTTAATATCTCGTCTATTTAGCTCCTCGCAAAAGCTTCTTGCGATCGCTAAATGCCCACCAGTACCTCCACCGCAAATAACAATCATAATTTTGCCCTTTTACTAACCATCAAAACCATGCCGATACCGATACAAATCGCAAGCACAGAGCTACCGCCGTAACTAAGAAATGGCACAGCAATACCTTTGATAGGCGTGATCGATGTGATGCCATAGCTATTCATTAAAAATGAAAACGATAATATAAGCCCGACACCAAGCGTAAATAAATGATAGACCTTATTTTCGCTTCTAGCTGAAATTCTAAAAATTCTATAAAGTAGCGTTATAAATATAGCTACGATACACAAAATACCAAATACACCAACCTCTTCAGCGATACCAGCTAGTACAAAGTCAGTATGAACCTCACTTAAAAAGCCAAGTTTAAAGATACCAGCGCCAAGCCCTTCGCCGAAAAATTCGCCATGCTTTATAGCGTTTAACGAGTGAGAAATTTGATATGGCTCTGGCGCATCAGCCACTCTTAATACATCTGCAACGCTATCAGGCAAGAAAGAAAGCACCATATTTTGTATCGTGCCCCACCATGACTTTATACGTAAAATTCTATGCTCAGAGCTGATTATCGCTACTGTCATAACAAAAGCAGCTCCTAAGATACCGATGCTAAAAAGTCTCGCACTTGCTCCTGCAAAAAGTGCCATCGTCACAAATGTAAGCGCCAGTACGACCACTTGACCAAGGTCATTTTGCATAACAGCGATAAGAAAGATAGCAACACCAAAAAGAATAATATAAGGCATAAGTATCTTAACCTCATCTAGCAAGGTCCTTTTGCCTTCACTAAATTTTCTAGTAAAACTCCAAGCCAAGAAGTAGACAAAACCGATTTTAAAAAACTCAACTGGAGCTAGTGAAAAACCAGGTAGCCTGATCCAACGCCTAGCACCACCAGCATCAGTCACCATAGAAGCTGGCAATGCATGCATTAGCCCCATGGCGATACCGCAAGATATAAGAAGGCCAAACCCTATCCAAACAAGCGTCTTTTCAGGATTGAGCCTAGAAAGCCACCACATAATGAAAATTCCAATACAACCAACAATGAACTGGCGGATGAAAAAGTGAAATTCGTCGTAATTAAAAAATAAAACCGTAAAAACTGGCAAAGATAGTGAAAAAATAATACTTATAGCGATCAAAGTCGAACAAAGATAGAAAATGATCTTATCAACTGCCAAAATTTAACTCCAAGTTTAAAAAGTGCCAAAGTATAATAAAAAACGGCTTACAAAGATATTATTTGCTATAATTGCAGGCTTTAAGGAAGGGCATGAAGATAGGTATATTTGACTCAGGACTTGGCGGGCTGAGCGTCTTAAATGAAGCTTTAAGCAAGCTTAGTGAGCATGAATTTTTATATTACGCAGACGTGAAAAATGTCCCATACGGACAAAAGAGTAGGGATGAGATCTTAAAATTTAGCTTTGATGCGGTGAAATTTCTCATAGAAAATGGCGCAAACGCCGTTGTAGTAGCTTGTAATACGGCAACAAGCGTGGCGATAAAAGAGCTTAGAGCAAATTTAAATGTACCCATAATCGGCATGGAGCCAGCTGTAAAAAAAGCTCATGACTTAAGCCATAATGATGCCTTAAAGACGCTTGTCATAGCCACTCCGGTCACCGTAAATGGTGCAAAATTAAAAGAGCTGATCGCAAATTTACACGCAAAAGATAAGACTGAGCTGCTCGCTCTACCACGCCTTGTAAATTTTGCTGAAAATGGGGAATTTGACACCGAGAATGTGAAATCATATCTAAAAGAAGAGTTAGACAAATTTGTTCTAAGCAAATTTGGCTTTTTGGTGCTTGGCTGCACGCACTTTAACTATTTTAAAGATAGCCTAAGAGAAATTTTGCCATCAAATATAAGCATAATTGATGGCAACGAAGGGACAATAAACCGACTCATAAGTGAGCTTGGACTAAAAATTTCTACTTTAGATCAAGCCCCAAAAGTTAGATTTTTCTATTCTGGTGATGAAGTATTCAGTAAATTTGAGCTAGATAAAATTTCAAGAAATTTAGCTAGATTAGAGAAGATGAGAGAGATTTACTAGACTAAATTTAGCTAAAACCTTGAGCCAAATTTTAGAAAATACATTAAATTTTACATACTTTTATATGTATTTAGCCTTTTCTTTGCTTTATTATATAGACCACGCTTATTACTGCAACTACAGCTAAAAGAGTGATCGTGATTAAAAAAAGTGTCTGTTTGTCAGGATTTGAACCTAAAAAATAGCCAACTCCAAGCAAAACAGCACACCAAATCCCAGCGCCAAGCGTGGTAAATAGGCAAAATCTAAAAATGTTCATCTTAGCAAGTCCGGCTGGCAGGCTTATGTATTGACGAATGCCAGGAATCAGACGTGAGTTAAATGTAGAAATTTCGCCGTGTTTATTGAAAAATGCTTCAAATTTATCCATTTTTTCGTGAGTGATTCCCACAAATTTGCCGTATTTTAAAACGATCTCGCGACCAAAAAAATAGCAAAGATAGTAGTTAAAAATAGCTCCAAGCAGGCTTCCAAGCGTACCTGCAAGAAAGGCCAAAATTAAACTCATTTCACCTTTATGTGCCAAATAGCCAGCAGGTATCATTGCGACCTCGCTTGGAAATGGAAAAAATGAGCTTTCTAAAAACATCATGATAAATATGCCAGCATAACCCCAGCTACTTACGCTCGCAACTATAAAATCAATAACATCATGCAGCATTTAAATTCCTGAAAAATTTTAAAGTGAGCCATTTTAGCAAAGCATAGCTTAAGCTTTTTGACAAAAATAAAGAGAGTTTGTAGCTTATTAAAACCAGATGAAAGTAGAAGCAAAATAGGGCGAAAGCTCGCCCCATTTTTAAAATGCAGGTATGACTTCGCCTTTATAGCGAGTGATGATGAAATTTTTAGTATCGGGGCTAAGCACTGCATCAATCAAAGCTTTGATTTTAGGGTTATTTTCGTTGCCAGCCTTTGTGACGATGATGTTAGCGTAAGGACTGTTGGCATCCTCAAGCAAAAGTGCGTCTTTTGCCACGCTCATACCAAGATCAAGGACAAAATTTGTACTAATGGCAGCGATATCGACATCATCAAGCGTTCTTGGTATCTGAGCACCCTCAAGCTCTACAAACTGTAAATTTTTAGAATTTTTAGTTATGTCATTTATAGTTGCAACTTTTACGTTTTTATCGATCTCAATAAGACCAGCTTTTTCTAAAATTCTAAGTGCTCTATTACCATTTGATGGATCATAAGCGATCGCAACTTTTGCACCATCTTTTAACTCTTTTATGTTTTTTATCTTTTTAGAGTAAAAGCCAAGTGGCTCGACATGGACATTTGCAACACTTACAAGATGCAAGCCTCTAGCCTTGTTTTGCTCCTCAAGATATGGTAAATGCTGAAAGAAATTTGCATCCAAGCTGCCATCTTCTGTGGCGACATTTGGGATAGAGTAGTCTGAAATTTCAGAGATAACAAGGTCGTAGCCTTTATCTTTTAGCTTTGGCTTTACAAATTCTAAAATTTCAGCGTGTGGTACTGGTGAGACGCCGACTACGATAGTGTGGTCTTTGTCGGCTGCGTTAAGGCTTAGAGCAACTAAAGATGCGGTTAAAAGTTTGATAAATTTCATTGTTTTTCCTTTTTTGTTTGGTTTAAGCGACGCTAAAAAGGTAAAAGCTTTTACGTCGCTTATTTAAATTTTTAATTAAAACGCTGGAAGGATAGCACCGTTGTATTTTATCTCGATAAATTTTTTAACTTCTGATGAGTTTATTGCTTTATCAAGAGCCTTTATTTTAGGGCTATTTTCGTTACCAGACTTTACTACAACGTAGTTTACATACGGGCTATTTTTGCTTTCAAGCACAAGTGCGTCTTTTACCGGATTAAGATTAGCATTTAGAGCATAGTTTGTGTTAATAACCGCGATAGTAACGTCATCAAGTGTTCTTGGTACTTGAGCAGTCTCTATCTCTTCAAACTTAAACTTTTTAGGGTTATCAACTATATCAAGCGGAGTTTTTAGTGGATTATCGTTTAGCTTAATAAGTCCAGCATTTGCAAGGATATCTAAAGCACGGCTTTCATTTGTCGGATCATTTGGGATAGATACGGTCGAACCATCTTTTAGATCTTTGATGTCTTTTATCTTTTTAGAATAAACTCCCATTGGCTCAAGATGAACGCCAACTGTTTTTATAAGATGAGTGCCTTTGTTTTTGTTAAATTCTTCAAGATATGGAAGGTGCTGAAAGAAATTTGCATCTAAATCGCCATCTTCTGTTGCAAGGTTTGGCGTAGTGTAGTCGTTAAATTCTTTGATCTCAAGCGTATAGCCATCTTTTGCCAAAATAGGCTTTACAACCTCTAAAATTTCAGCATGAGGGATAGGTGTAGCACCAACGATTATTGTTTTTGATTTATCAGCTGCATTTGCACTTACACTAAGACCAAGAGCAACTAAAGAAGTAAGAAGTAGTTTTTTCATTTATTATCCTTTTAAAATTTGCCAAGCACCAAAAAAGGATAAATTTAAGCTAGAGGGTTAAATTTCTTTTTAAGCGCTTAAGCTAGTTCTAAGCACTTAAAAAGAAATTCTGTGCTTAGAGATTAGTCTTTCGACGACGCGTTTTTTAATAGGCGGCACATGTGGCACATATCTGATTTCATCTTTTATCCTTTCAGCTAAAAATTAATTCGGGCAATTTTAAGGAAAAAAGCTTAAAATCAGATAAAAACAAAGGCCTATTTTTTAGAAATTTTATATAAGTAGTTACCTAAAACTTGAAAAATTTGAACCATAATAATAAGAATAACCACGGTGTAAAGCATGATATCTGGGCGAAATCTTTGATATCCGTAGTTTATAGCGACAGATCCTAGTCCGCCACCGCCAACCGCACCAGCCATCGCTGAAAAGCCGATATTTACAATAAGCGTTAGCGTAAATGCCGAGATAATGCCAGGAAGTGCTTCTACAAACATGACTCGAAATATGATCTGAAATTTCGAGCTTCCAAAGCTTTGAGCAGCTTCAATAATGCCTTTATCAACCTCTTTTAGAGCATTTTCAATGAGCCTTGCTACAAACGGAGCCGCGCCAATAGTTAGCGGAACGATCGCAGCCGTAGTGCCGATACTTGTGCCTACGATCATTTTCGTAACTGGAAAGAGCACGATAATTAAAATAATAAACGGAAAGCTTCTAAGCACGTTTATAATGATATCTAGCACAAAATAAAGTTGTTTGTTTGGCTTTAGTCCATCTTTATCTGAAAGTATGAGCAAAACCGCAGGTATTAGGCCTATGGCAAAGGCGAGTAGGGTGGAGACTATGCTCATATATAACGTCTCGCCGATAGCTGGCAAAAGTATCCTAGAAAATACATCTGGAAATTTAGAAAAATCAATACCAAACATCAAGCAACCTCCCATAAAACGCCACTTTGCTTGATGTAGTTAAGTACGTTTTCTTTATCTTTTTCATCTATGTTTATGACAAGCGAGCCAAGAACATTTTCGTTTAGCTTCTCAAGTTTGCCCCAGACTATGTTAAAGTCGATATTTAGGCTTCTTGCCATGTGTGTGATCACGCTGTTTTGAGCCACTTCTTTTGGGAAAAATAGCCTGATATTTGTGCCAGTGCTTGGCAAAATTTCAACTTCACCCAAAAACTCTTTCATCTTCTCGTCTGGCTTTAAAAATAACTCTTCAATACTTCCAGAGCCTATGATCTTGCCACTTTCTAGTAGTATCGCACGTTTTGCGATCGATTTTACAACCTCCATCTCGTGCGTGACGATTACGACGCTGATATCTAGCTCTTTGTTTATCTTTTCAAGCAGCTCTAAAATTTGATTTGTCGTGTTTGGATCAAGAGCCGAAGTCGCCTCGTCGCTTAGTAAAATTTTAGGATTTAAAGCAAGCGCTCTAGCGATCGCCACACGCTGTTTTTGACCGCCACTTAGCTCGCTTGGATAGCTTTTTGCCTTATTTTCAAGACCGACTAAATTTAAAAGCTCTCTCACTCTTTTTTCGGTCTCAAAGCTTTTGTAACCCCAAAATTTAAGCGGAGTAGCCACGTTTTCAAAGACGTTTTTTCTAGCCATCAAAGCAAAATGCTGAAATATCATCCCAACATCTCGCCTTAAATGTCTCTGCTGCGTCTCATCTAAATTTTTTATCTCTTTATCAAAGACTTTTAGGCTGCCACCTTGATAGCTCTCAAGCCCGTTTATGCATCTTAAAAGCGTTGATTTGCCAGCACCGCTGTGTCCCACGATAGCAAAAATTTCACCCTTTTTAACCTCTAAATTTATATCAAAAAGGATCTGTGTATCACCATAAAATTTGGTTAAATTTTCTATTTTTATCACTAAATTTTCCTTATTTTTAAAAGTGCGTCATCTTATAAAATTTCGCGCCTTAGCTCATCTGCACTCTTTGGTGAAAGAAGTGCTGGAGCTATGTCAAATACGCTAAATGCGCCGCGCTCGCCTCTTTGTGCCAAGCGATATGCCGCACGGGAATAGGCTACAAGTACGCTTGCTGTAAATTCTGGATTTGAGTCAAGTTTTAGCGAAAACTCGATCAAGTGTTTGTTCTCGCCATGCTCTCCGCTCACTCCACTTCGCAGCACAAATCCCCCATGTGGGATACCGCTATGCTCTTTTTTAAGCGTTTCAATATCTATAAAATGCACGCTTGTGTCGTAGTCGGCAAAATAGTTTGGCATCGTTTTTATCTCATGCTCGATGCGTGCCTTATCAGCGCCGTCCTCTGCCACGACGTAGCAATCGCGCAAGTGTTTTTCTCTTGTGGTTAAATTTGGATTTTCCCCAGCGCGTACTCGCTCTAGTGCGCTATCTATGGGCACCGTGTATTGACGAGCGTCCACGACGCCTTTTATCCTGCGGATAGCGTCTGAGTGGCCTTGACTCACGCCTTTGCCCCAAAATGTGTAACTGCTGCCGTTTTCAAGCACACTCTCGCCAAATAGTCTATTTAGTGAAAATAGCCCCGGGTCCCAGCCAACAGCGATGACGCCTACATTGCCACCTTTTTTAGCAGCTGCGTCCACTGCGGCAAAATGCTCTGGTATTTTAGCGTGCGTGTCAAAGCTATCGACGACATTAAACTCTTTTGCAAACTCTGGCGTCTGCGTTGGAAGGTCGGTTGCGCTGCCACCGCAAAGCACTAAAACATCAAATTTGCCCTTGTGCGATAAAATTTCATCCGCGCTAAATACTGGCGCGCCACACGTTTTTACCTTACTTGGATCTCTGCGGCTAAAGACTGCTGTTAGCTCCAAATCCTTGCTATTTCGCACCGAAAGCTCGACGCCACGACCTAAATTTCCATATCCTAAAACTGCTATTTTTATTTTTTCACTCATTTTTTATCCTTTAAATTTACATGCAAGGTAGTGCAGGGCGATAAATTTCACTTTAATAAGACAATGTATTAGCGCCAATGGTAGCGTGGCAACTACAAGCTGCCAAAGATAAAACGCTACCCTTCAACTTTTGCCGCAAAACCTACTCGCCAAGAGCTTCTAGCTCTTCGCATACTTTTTTAAATTTAGCCTCAGCGCTCTCTAGCGCCTCTTTGTTTGTCTCTATGACCTCTTTTGGTGCGTTTGCTACGAAATTTTGATTATTTAGCATGCCTGAGAGTTTGGCTATCTCTTTTTCAAGCTTTGTCTTTTGAGACCTTAGCCTTGTGATGATACCGCTCATATCAAGCCCTTCAAGCGGGACAAATGACTCTAAATTTTCACTCACGTCTCTTATTGAATTTTCGATTTTCTCATCTACAAAGCCAATCTCTTCGCATTTTGCAAGCAGCTTGATATACTCTTTAACCTCGTCAAGATCTATTTTTTCATTAAATTTAACAAAAGCTTTTGCTATCTTTGAGTTGCCAAGATCTATGGTCGCTTTTGCACGGCGAATAGCCACGATCGCTTCGATAACTAGCTCAAATTTCTTCTCAACATCTAAATTTCGCTCTTTTACTTCTGGGTAGCTCATCACCATTATCGATTTTGCATTTTCAAGCTGTGTACCGCTAAGCTCCTGAAATAGGTACTCTGAAAGAAACGGTATGAAAGGATTTAGCAGCTTCATCGCCTCTTTAAATATACTTCCAAGCTCTTTTACGCTCGCTTTATCAGCCTTGCTAAGCTCGATGCCCCAGTCGCAAAACTCATCCCAAAGGAATTTATAAAGTGTGTTTGCTGCGTCATTGAATCGGTAGGCGTCGATATTTTCGCGTACCTCTCTTACACACTCGTTAAAGCGGCTATTCATATAAATTCCAAGCTTTGTTTGAAGCTTGATGTCTTCTAAATTTTCAAATTTGCTCTCATTTAGCATGAGATATTTGCTTGCGTTATAAAGCTTGTTTGTGAAATTTCTTACCTGCTTCATCTTGGCATCACTTAGCTTGATGTCACGTCCTTGAACGGCTAGAAGTGTTAGCGTAAAGCGCAATATATCGGCGCTATATTCATTTATGCTATCAAGCGGATCGATGACGTTACCAAGACTCTTGCTCATCTTTCTGCCGAATTCATCCTTTACAAGCGCGTGCAGATAGATATCGTCAAATGGCAGCTTACCAAGGGCATTTTCACCCTGAAACATCATCCTAGCAACCCAGAAAAATAATATATCAAAGCCAGTTATGAGAAGGTTGTTTGGATAAAACTCGGCAAGGTCGCCTTCAAACCATTTTTCATTTTTTAGTTCATTTTCATTTCCCCAGCCAAGCGTGCTAAATGGCCAAAGACCGGAGCTAAACCACGTATCTAGCACATCTGGGTCTTGGTGGATGTTTTTACTTTTACATTTTTTGCACTCACACGGCTCGCCTTCGTCAGCCCACATATGACCGCAATCATCGCAGTAAAATACTGGAATTTGGTGTCCCCACCAAAGCTGGCGTGAGATACACCAGTCTCTTAGTTCTCTCATCCACGCGTTAAAGCTGTTTATCCAGTGCGGCGGATAAAATTTGGTAAGGCCTTCAGAGACCTTTTGTATCGCTTCGTCTGCGATCTCTTTTTTGACAAACCACTGCTTTGAGATGTATGGTTCGACGACATTTTTGCAGCGGTAACAGTAGCCTACTTGATTTTCGTAGTCTTCTATCTTTTCGACATTGCCAAGTTTTTCAAGCTCGGCCATGACGATGTCTCTAGCCTCAAGCCTCTCAAGTCCTGCAAATTTGTCGCACCTGTCGTTTAAAATACCCTTTTCATCAAAGACAGTAATAAACTCAAGATCGTGCCTTTTGCCAACCTCGTAGTCATTTTGATCGTGTGCAGGCGTGACCTTAACAAGGCCTGTTCCAAATTCCATATCAACATGCTCGTCTGCGATGATCTCGATCTCTCTATTTATGATAGGTAGCACCACCTTTTTGCCGATTAAATTTTTATAGCGCTCGTCGTTTGGATTTACCATTACAGCGGTGTCACCAAAGTAGGTCTCTGGACGAGTAGTCGCAACAACAACAAATTCACTTGGCTTATCTGCAAAATAATATCTCAAATGATAAAGTTTGCCTTTGTTTTCTTTGTGCTCAACCTCGATGTCAGAAAGCGCCCCATCATGCGTACACCAGTTTATCATATAGTTTTTCTGAACGATCAGTCCTTTGTCGTATAAATTTACAAAGGCTTTTTTTACAGCTTTTCTTAAACCCTCATCCATAGTAAATCTTTGACGAGACCAAGCCGGAGTTATACCAAGTTTGCGCATTTGATGGACGATCATGCCGCCGCTTTTCTCCTTCCACTCCCACACTTTTTCTACAAATTTCTCACGTCCAAGCTCTTCTTTTTTGATGCCTTGAGCTAAAAGCTGCTTTTCAACTACGTTTTGAGTAGCGATGCCAGCGTGGTCGAGGCCTGGTTGCCAAAGTGTCTTATAGCCGTCCATTCTCTTGTAACGAGTCATAATATCTTGGAGTGTAAAGGTTAGGGCGTGTCCGATGTGAAGCGAGCCAGTCACATTTGGAGGTGGCATCATAATGCAAAATTTACGTCCATCTTTTTGAATATCTTTGTTCGCGTCTATCTCGAAGTATCCGCGTTCTTCCCAAATTTTATAAAATTTATCTTCTATCTCTTTTGCATTGTAAAATTCTGCCACTTTTGTGTCCTCTTTCGTTTAAAAAATGCTTAATGTTATCTAAAATTTGTTTAAAAAAATCTTTGCAAAAGTGGGGAAATATGGGCTTGGGGCGGTTAAACGCCCCAAAATTTATATGGCTTATTTGACAGTAAAGCTTCGCTGAGCTAGGTCGTAGTCGTTTTGTCTTTCGTTATACATATTTTCAGTTGTGACTGCACCAAGCGAGCATTTGCCGCCAAGTCTTACACGATAAGGTGTGTAAAGCACAGCCTCTCTCTTATCGCTATCTAATGTATAAAAACTTAAAACGCGATCATCTTTTATGCTCTGATATTCAAGCTCAATGCTATCTTTAAGACTCTTATTAAAGCCACTTAGATTTTCATTTATTGGCTCAAAGCAGCTACTTACTATCTCGTTTATTACACCATTTTTAACCATAGCTTTAGAATTTATCACTATTTTTGAATAGACAACATCATTTACTCTTAGGCTGTCAAGACCTAGCTCTTTGCCTTTTTCATCGACAAACGTTCTATAAATATCAAGCTCTTTTGGCTCTATTTTATGCTTAATCTCAAGTGGCACATAAGCGTAGCTTAAGATGGAGGCATATAGCTTGTTTTCACCAAGTGGAGTGATGGTAAAATTTCCATCTTTTGCTGTAAATGATACGCTTAAAAGGCCGTCAAATTCTTTACTTTCGCCGTTGTAGCTAAGTTTAAATTTATTATTTTTCTCGCCAACATCTTTGCCAAAGTAGGCATTTAGCGCTCTAAGTGTAAAAGCGCGCTCTTGCGTTGAGCTAAGCTCATTTAAATTTGTGATCAAGAAATTTGCAAGATCATCTGAGTAGTCGTTTTTCTCAAAATATTTTGCGTGTAGATACAAGATAAATGCATTGTCTCTCATCTTTGAGCCAAAGCTAGAATAATCCCTGCTGTAATCAGCTATCTGAGCTTTTTTAATATCTTTTAGCACCACCTTTGCTTCGTCATTTAAGCCATTTAGTTTCAAAGCTGCTGCCATTAGATATTTATTAAGTGCAGTCGTATTGTAAGCTTTGTGGTCATAAATTTTATTTAGCACTGATTTATCAGCAACATTTGCGCGGGAGCTTACATAAATAGCATATAGGGCTTCAATGTCTGTGTTTGTATATTTTAAGAGCGAATTTAATGCTCTTTGCTTTACATTTTTATTTAGCTCATATCCAGCCTCTTCAAGATCAAGCAGCACATCAGTTGCATAGATCGAAGCAAATGCATTTGTACTACCTAGATCGCTCCAGTAGCCAAAGCTACCATCTGGTTTTTGCATCTTAATTAGCTCACTCATACCGCTTGCAATAAATCTCTTTTGATCATTTTTTTCAAGCTCATCTTTTGGCTTTAAATTTAAAAGCGCAAGCAGTCTAGAGCTCCTTTGCTCTGCACATCCGTAAGGATACTCGACTAAATTTTTAGAAGCTGCTAATAGCACGCTTGAGACCGAGCTTGACGCATCTATACTAACATTGTGAAAGCCTTTTGGAAGAGAGATCATGCTCTCTTTGTCAAAGACGCTACTTTTTGCATAGGTGCTAATCGTATAAGGATTAACTACATCAAGTAAATTTTGAGCAGTTTTTGAGCTATTTTTGTCGCTTATTGTTATATTGTATTCGCCAGCTCCAGCTTCAAGAGCTGAAATTTTAAATGTAAAGGCTTTATTCTCAAGCGGCTTTAAATTCGTATTTTCTTTTGTTTTGATGTTTAAATTTTTACTGCTAGCCACTTTTATTGTTAAATTTTTATCCTCATTTGTTGTGTTTATGAGTCTTAAGTTCGCATTTAGCTCATCGCCTTTTAACAGATAAACTAACGCACTTGGCTTAATAATCACATCATCTTTTACTAAAATTTCTTTATTTACCGCATTCATGCTATTTTCATTATTTGCCACAACATCTACTCTAATGGCAGAGTTAAAGCCATTTGGCGTTTTAAACTCGTATGAAATTTCACCATTATCGTCAGCTTGAAGGCTTACTAAATTTGCATATGTTTTTACTTTTTTGCTATCGACTGGACTAGCATGTTTTGCCATTTTTGCCTCCATGGCAAGTGCAGCCATATCGCCACCAAAGCTTAAAGTTTTGCCCTCGACCTTATAGTTTGTGAGCATATTATAAATGTCATAGTCAAAGACGCCATCTGGTAAAATTTTGTCAAAAAATTTAAGTGGATCGGCCGGCTTTTGTGAGGTGATATCAAGCACGCCAACATCTGTGATAAATAAATTCACATAAGCTTTTGGCTTTGTTTTTAGTGAAATTTTTATGTTTTCATCGCTTTTTGCCGTATTTGGTGCATCAAGACTTAGATCAAGTATCCTTGATGACTTATCAGCTTTAGCATAAACCTTACCGTAAGCCCTAAACGGAGTTAATCCGCCATCTGTCATGCGGTAGATATTTGCACTCACGTAAAGTCCGCTAAAATCAAAATCAAGTTTAAATTTCACATTTGCTGAGTTGTTTTTTATCTTAACGACCTTGTAAGCTTTCACGCCACCATCTTCAAGTGTAACAAGGGCGATACCTTCTTTTATAGCTGAGCTTATATCAGCACTTAGTTCATCGCCTTTTTTGTAGATATTTTTATTTAGTTTGATTTGAGATTTGCTAAGCTCTTTTGTTGGTGCTAGAGTTGAGTAGTTGTAGCCACTTACGTCCATATCAAGGCTTGTGCTTGCTCCACTTACTAGATTTGTAGCGATGATCACATATGAGCCACTTTGTGTAAATTTATAGCTAAACTCGCCATTGTCTTTATAAAAATTATCCACATCTTCTAGCGTTTGAAACCACTTTATATAGCCATTTGCATCTCTTTGGTATTGCCAAGTAACGCGTTTTATATCAAATTTTAAATTTGATTTTACGGCCTTTTGACTTGACATATCTACTACAACCGTTCTTATTTTTACATCTTCGTTTGGCTCAGCAAATGTCGTGCTTGCTGCGATACCAACCATATCTTTATAAGGATAGAGCGTAAAGCTTTTTGTATCGCTTACGTTTTTGCCGTCATCATTTACATTGAAATTTATCACGCCTGTTATGATAGAAGAGGCATTTTTAGTGCTAAAGCTAAGATCTATCATTTGGCTTGATTTGCCATCTTTTGAAAGAGTGAGATCATTTTCAAAAGATGGATAAGCACTTGGTTTTAGCGTATTGTTTTTAAATTTATACTCTTTAAACTCACTATTTTTATATTCATCATCAAAAAAGCTCACCTGCATGCTGCCATCAAGCTCGCTAGCAGCGCCACCAAAGAGATAGTTGCTGGCTAGATTGGCTCTAACAAGCTCATTTGCGAAAAATTTATCTCTCTCAAGCGTTATCTCATTTTTTATCCTATTTGGCATAAAACTCTCAACAAAAAATGGCACATTTGAGATCACTTTGCTTGCGTAAATTACTTGCATATTAAATCTACCGCTTAGATCGCTTAATATCTCTTTTTCAAAATTTACCAAGCCAACGTCATTTGTATTTTTTGAAATTTCAGCACTACTTTTGCCTTGTGGATCGAAAAATTTTATCTTTATAGGCATATTTTTTAAAGGATTAAAATCTCTATCTCTTAGATAGATTGCACCCTTTAAACTCTCATTTGGTCTTATGATATTTGAAGCAAAATGAACGTACGCATCGATACTCTCACTGGCATTTTGACTCATAAATTTCGCTTCATTTAACGCTTCGTCTTCTTTTAAAATAAGAAAATTTTGCTCTTTTCCAAGAGAGACAACCACCGAAGAGATATCTTTGTAAATATCTCTTTTGTTAAATTTAAAAACGCCTATATCATTTGTCGCACCAACTGCGATTTCTTCGTTCTTTTTGCCATAAATTTTCACATTTGCGTTTGGAAGCATTGTATTTTCGCCAAGACGATTTGCAAATACGAAAATTTCATCCTTGCCAAGCTTTGCATTTACGGCGATATCACTTAGATAGACTACTTTTGAGACGCTCTTATCCTTGCCGTAGTTTAAATTTATTTTATAAACGCCGTCTCCAGCTCCAGCAAAGTCAAGTTTGATTTTATTTAGCGAAATTTCATTTAATGCGCCATCAAGCTTATAACTTTTGCTTGCCACTTTTGTGCTGAAGTTGCTTAACTCTTCGTTATTGTCATTAAAATTTAAAAAATATCTAAAATTTTGATCGCTTAGCTTTTCAATGCTTACATTTAACTCAGGCAAATTTGCACTTCTGATACCGATCTCACCGACGCTTGAGATATATGGCTCATTATTTATAAAATTTGCAAATGGAGTGAGATTGCCAGCTACTACTTCATAGCTACTTTCTTCTCTTACTACATTTCTATCATCGCCAAAACCGGGCTTAATGGTGATTTCATAACTATTTTGTGGCTTAAAATCATCACTTGTAATATCAATGTAGTAATAATACTCGCTAAGTTCTGAGTTTTCTTCATAGTTGTCACTATATTTAACGTCACTAATGCTAAAGTTTTTTACACCTTTAATGTTTATAAATTTTTTTAAGTTAATGTCGTCATCAAGCCAATTTTTTAGATAAATTCTAAAGCCCAAGATGCCATTATCAAGGCTTACTGGATAAATTTCTGGTATCTCAAGACTCTTTGCATTATCATTTATATTTACGCTTTCTTCGCTTATTTCATCGGCAAAATTTACTATCGTTTCACCTGAAAGCGTTGCGCCAAATTTGCTCTCAAATTTTTCACCAAAATCAAAAACCGGATTGCTTAAATTTTTATCAAGATTAAGCTCAAAGCTATTATTAGAAAGCTCAATTGCTTTAAATTTCGCATCTTTTACGGCAATATTTTTGATAGCTTCAATATTTACTTCATCATTAAATTTAACTATATATTTGCTATCACTTATTTTTTCTATCTTTGTTAGCTCAAATTCTTTCGTGGTAAAACTAGCAGTACTTCCGTTTTCAAGCTTGCAGCTATAATCCAAACCAGCGTGCATATCTTTTGTAAAAAGTAGCAAGCTTTGACTATTAAATCTAACCGTACCATTTAACGCTGGTTGGCACAAAAGTAGCTTTTTATCGCTTAGCATACCAACAAAATTTTTATCGACTTTATCTTCTAGCCCAAACTCTACGCTTAGGGGCGATTTTATCAGTGCTGTACCATTTAGGCTCAAAGCATATAAATTTGTCATTCCCAAAAGTGCTAGAAGCGCTACTTTTTGCCACATTTTATCTCCTTATTTTTATTGTTATTTCACTTTGATTTGAGTTTTGATCAAGGCATTTTATGCTGTGCTCGCCAAGAGTTAGACCAAACTTTTTCTCGCTTGCATTTTCTATCTTAGAAAAGTTCAAATCATCTATTTTTAGGTAAATTTCATCGCCTAAAAACGCGTAGCATTTTACCATAACTTGTGTAATATTTTCATCTGTTACTATCTCTTCATTGTCATACGGATAGGCAAAAACTGGCCTTTTATCTTTAAAAATTTCAGCACAAGGACTTTTTTGTATCTCATCTTTATCCAAAAGCTCATTTTTAACCAAAAAATCAAGCTCTTCGCCTCTTAAACTTTCGCACTTATCCTTTAAATCTACACCCTTTATCCTATCATCAAGTGCCATTTTTTTACACTTTTTATAGTTAAAGGCATCAAGGCAGGTTGGCAGCTTTTCTATGCCATCTGGCTCACTCATAAATCTTAACTTCTCTTTTTGAGCAATTATCTTAAACATATCAAAAAGGCTCTTTGATACGTCATTTAGTCCTGTTAATTTATCAGTTTTGCTGGCATTAAAATTTCCAATCCAAATAGCAATTGTGTAATTTTCATCAACGCCTATGGCGTAAAGATCGCGTGAGTTTGCGCTTGTGCCAGTTTTAAAAGCAATCTTTGGCGTATTTTGGGCGTACTGCCAAGCATTTTTTAGATACGATCTTGAGGCTTCACTTAGCATTTTAGCAGTCAAATAGGCACTTTGAGGCGAGATGAGAGTTACATTTTTCTCCTCATTTTTGTAGTTTTTGCCAGCAAACTCAAGCGGCCTATAAATGCCGTCATTTGCATAAATAGTATAAAGATGAGCAAGATCAAGCAGGCTCATTTCAGCACTTCCAAGCGTTATAGAAGCTCCATAATACTCTTTATCTTCATCTACTAAATTTACCTTTTCAAGTAGTTCGTAAAGCGAATTGTCTTTTAGTTTTAAGTTTAAATTTATAACCGGAATATTTAGGCTGAAATTTAGAGCATCTTTCGCGCTTACGATACCTAAAAAATCATTACTAAAATTCTTTGGGGCATACTCTTTTATATAAATTTGCGTATCAATTAACTGCGAATTTGGCGTGATAAGCCCGCTATCAAGCGCAAGCGAGTAGATAAAAGGCTTTAGCGTGCTGCCGGTATTTCGCTTCATATTTAGGGCTGAGTTTTTACCGTCACGCGCATGCTCATCATGCGAGCCGATGAAGGCAACAACACTCATTTTTTTATTATCAATGACCACGGCTGCTGCGTTGTTTGCATTTTTAGCCTTTAGCGAAAACATCGTATCTTTTAAAATTTTAAGCATATCTTTTTGTAAATTTAGATCCAAACTAGCCTTTGAAATTTGGTTTTTAAAAGCGACATTTGCATAATCTTCCGCG